>NZ_JBHWBS010000010.1:0-53966 GCF_042735655.1 Streptomyces sp. NPDC059567
ACCCGCCTTTGTGGCGGGTCGACCCACCCCACCCCCCCGGCTCCCCCCCCCCGGGGGGGGGCGGCGTGCCGCCCCGCCCCCGGGGGCCCGGCCGAGGCGGCTTACAGGATCCGGCGCTGACGGTGGAACCCGTCAGGCGACGCCCCGAGCGTGGCGGAATCGCGCCAGGCCGTCGGGGAGTTCGACCAAGGGTTCCGGGTAGTCGAGGGATGCCCGGTCGAGTCCGGTGAGCCGCCAGGGCTCGTGGACGGCCGGACCATCGAGCCCGGCGAGCTCGGGGACCCAGCGCCGCACGTAGTTGCCGTCAGGGTCGTACCGCTTGGCCTGCAGCACCGGATTGAGGACGCGATTGGGCCTGGTGTCGGTACCGGGTGCCCGCCACCCATTGCCAGTTGAGCTGGTTGTTCGCCACATCGCCGTCCACCAGCAGATCGAGGAAGTGGCGTGCGCCCTCCCGCCAGTCGATGTACAGCGTCTTGGTCAGGAAGGAGGCGGCGATCAATCGGCCTCGGTTGTGCATCCAGCCCTCGTGGGCGAGCTGCCGCATGGCGGCATCGACCAGGGGGTAGCCGCTTCGCCCCTCGCGCCACGCCGCGAGATCCGCTTCGGCGTCCGTGCCGCGCCTCCAACGGTCGTGACGTGGACGGTAGTCCGCGCCCGCCGCCCTCGGCCGCGCCGCGAGCACCTGATGGTGGAAGTCACGCCAGCACAACTGCCGTACGAACGCCTCGGCCCCGGCACCGCCGCGCTTCCTCGCCCGATGCACGGCCTCGACGGCGGAGACGGCTCCGAAGTGGAGGTACGGCGAGAGACGGGAGGTGACATCCCCCGCGAGGTCGTCATGGCGATCCTCGTACGCGCCGACGTGATCCGACAACCAGGAGCCCAGCCGCTTGCGCCCTTCGCTCTCCCCTCCCGCGGCGAGTCCCGGTGACACGTCCGCGATCGCGGACCGCCGTGGCATCCGCTCCGACCGCACCGCCGAGGGCACGAGCAGGGCCTTGGGGGCGGCCAGCGGTGTCCGGAGGGGTTCGCCGGCCCAGCGCTTGTAGTAGGGCGTGAACACGGCGAAGTGGTCCGAGCCGTACGGGGTGACGTCACCGGGCGGCACGACGGTCACGACGCCGTCGTGCACGTAGAGCCGACAGCCGTCCTCCTCGAGCGCCTCGCGCAACCGTGCCTCCCTGGCCCTGGCGAAGCCCGTCACACCAGCAGCCATGTGCACCTCGTCGGCTTCGGTCTGCCGCACCAGGGACCGGACCTCGGTCACGGTGTCGCCTTCGCGCACCACGAGACGGCCGCCGCGGTCCTTCAGTCCCCGGTCGAGGTCCGAGAGGCAGTCCGCGAGGAAGGCGAGCCGATTGGGCGCTGCGAATCCGGCCCGGTCCACGGCGCGGTCCCGGACGAACACCGGTACCACTTCCTGCGCCCCTTCGTGCGCGGCCCTCAGCGGTGGGTGGTCATGGACCCGAAGGTCAGAGGTGTACAGAACGACGGAGACGGTCATCGCGCCCTCCCTGCTCGTCCGCCGGGCGCGCGAACGTCGCCGGCGTACTGGTTTCGCACTCCTACATCTGCGGTTCCCAGATGTGTCTCGTATCGGATGCGTGCGGCACGGGTGAAGACAGGCAAGCGCCTCGACCCGTGGCGCGGGCCTGGCTGCACCCGTTCTCCTTCGTGGACCTGAAGGTGCCCACCACTCCCACAGGTGAGCTGCCGGACGAGGAGGACTCCCTGGTCGTACGGGTGTCGTTCAAGCTGCCCGGGCGTACGGTGGTGCCAGTGACGGCGGCCTTCACCGCTCCGGAACCCATGACGGTCACCAGGCGAATCGTGGACCGGCTCCGTGGTGGAAACCCACGCCACCCTGCTTCGGGGCAGGGTCGGGCGCCTGAGGCGGGACGGTCTCGCGCACCCGGTAGGTCCCCGGCAGGCCCGGGCACGGGCCCCCAGCCTGGTCCGGGCGGGCGTGTGCTTCGAGTAATCCGAAAGGAGGCTCGTTCCTGTGCACCTGGTGCTGGTCGGCAAGCTGCGTGAGAAGGCCGGCGAGTCGCTGATGCGGCGCGTGGCGGGCCCCACTGCCCATCAGAAGCGTGCCCGGATCCACCAGACGCCGGGTCCTCGCTGGTTCAGCCCGGACAGGCCGGTGCGGACCGTGCACGCGGACGCTTCGATGTACATCGGGGGGTTGGCCGCTCTTCTGCTGCAGTCGCTGCATCCCGTCGCCATGGCGGCGGTATGGGCGCACTCGGGGTTCCGCGGTGATCCCTGGGGCCGCCTTCAGCGCACCAGTACGTTTCTGGCGGAGACGACGTTCGCAACGGCGCAGGACGCCGAGCGTGCGGTCGAACGGGTGCGTGGTGTGCATGCGCGGGTGACCGGGACCACGTCCGACGGAGTGGCCTACCGCGCTTCGGATCCGTCGTTGCTGGCCTGGGTGCACATCGCCGAGACGTACTGCTTTCTGGAGGCATATCAACGGTACGGCCGTGGTGTGCTGACCAGCTTGCAGCAGGACGGCTACGTCGAGGACATGGCGTCGGTGGCCCGGCGGCTGGGCATCGTCGACCCGCCCATGACCGTCGCTGCTCTGGTCGCTTCGCTCAGCAGTCGGCGCGGTGAGCTGGCACCGACGGAAGAGTCTTCGGCGACGGCGCAGTATCTGCTGGCCGCTCCGCCCCTGCCGCGGCCTGCCCGCCTTCCGTACGCCCTCCTGGCGGCCGCGGCCGTGGACCTGCTGCCGCCATGGGCGCGAGAGCACCTTGCCCTGCCGATGAGAACCCGGCTGCTCCTGCGTGTCGCACGGCCCGGTGGCCTGGCCGTCACCTCGGCGATCCGCTGGGTGATACCCCCGCTGCCCTCGCGCACCGGTCAGCGCCGGGCCCCAGGGGGAAGGTCCGGCATGTGAGGCTCAACGCGGCGGCGGCTCGTTCGGGCGCGGCCCCATGGTTCCGGGGCGAAGGGGGCGCATTTCGTGCAGTGGGTGGCGGTACGTGCGGCAGCGCCTCAGGAGGGTGCCTGGCCTTCGGGGCGCGGGCTTCGGTCGGCCTCCGGCTCCTGTCTTTCCGCTTGTCCGGCTTCGGAGCAGGAGGGGTTCGTGCAGCGTGTATCGGCGTACTGCGGGACGTAAATGCCCATCGTCTTGTGCCGATGGATGGTCGCCGGCAGCGGTTGCTTGCAAGACGGGCAGAGATGCCCAGGGCGGGTTGCCGCAGGGTGCTCTTCTTCGTACATGAATCGACTTTACGTCCATTTTGCCCTAATTTGAAGCAATCCTGGGAGATTGTCACTTGCCGTGTGCCGTGTCGTCGCCATCAGTCGGCAGTGGCCGCAGGAGGCTCAAGGCGACGGACACGGCGAGGACGACAATGATCACAGCGAGACTCACCGGCGAGGGGATCTCCGGGATCGCGGGGCTGATCAGCTTGTGAGAGGCCTGCAGGGCCAGTTTCACGCCGATGAACGCGAGGATCAGCGCCAGCCCCTTGCCGAGGTAGTGGAAGCGGTCCAACATGCCGGCCAGCATGAAGTACAGCGCCCGCAGTCCGAGGATGGCGAACGCGTTGCTGCTGTAGACGATGAAGGCGTCGCTGCTGACCGCGAGCACGGCGGGCACGCTGTCCACGGCGAAAACCAGGTCGGCCGCCTCGATGGCGGCCACCACGGCGAGCAGTGGTGTCGCGACCCGCTTCCCCGCCTCCTTGACGAAGAACTTGGTCCCGGCGTAGTCGTCCCGGACAGGCATGATCTTCCGGAGGAGCCGGACGGCGAGGCTCCGCCCCGGGTCGAAGCTGTTGTCCTCCTCATTGAGGATCTTGTACGTGCTGTAGAAGAGGATGGCGGCGAAGACGTACAGGACGGCCGTGAACCGGCTGACGACGGCGACGCCGGCGGCGAGGAACAGTCCGCGGAACACCAGGGCTCCGAGCACCCCGAGGAACAGCACGCGGTGCTGGTAGGCCCGCGGGACCTTGAAGTAGCCGAAGATCAATGCGAAGACGAAGAGGTTGTCGACCGACAGACTCTTCTCCAGCAACCACGCCGTGGTGTACTCGACCCCGGCCTGCGTGCCGACGACGACGAAGACGACACCACCGAAGACCAAGGCCAGACTGATCCACACTCCGCTCCACGCCGCAGCCTCGCGGAAGCCGATGACGTGAGCCTCTCGGTGGGCAAGAAGGTCGACCGCCAGTGACACCAGGACGGTGGCGGCGAAGGCGATCCACAGCCAGTAGGGCACATCGTGCACGGCGGGCCCCCGCAGGACGGCAGGAAGGGCGGCTCCCCTTAGATCCGAGTCTGCGGGACCCGGAACGAGTTGTCCTCCGGCGGGACAGCCTCGGATCCTGCCGTCGTGCAGGACCTCGGCAGCCACAGCCGACGGCGCCGCCTCGCCCAGGCGTGGCCCGTGAGGCTCAAGGGCGGGTGACGAGGGCCCGAGGACGACGACCTCCCGCGACACCGTCAGCGGTGTCATGGCCCACCACGCCATCGCACAGGAACTGCCGCCGACGCCGGCAGGCGATGTGACCCACCCTGGGATCACCGCGGATCGCCCTGCGCCGACGGACCGGGGCTCTGAACCCAAGATCGTGCGGTCGACCTCGGATCAGCCGCGCACGACGTTGACCAGCGAAGCGCCGATGGTGCCGGCTGCCATGATCAGCATCGTCAGCCGCGGCACAGCCGCGGCTTGCGATGGCTGCCGGGTGTCATTGCGCAGCAGGCGACTGCAGCTCGCGCATTCGGCGTCCCGATGGTCAGGCTGTTCGAGCCAGTAGGCTCCCGTCAGCCTGGCGAACGAGGCAACGGATTCGGTTTGCGGTGTGGTCATGCACGGACAACGACGATGGCTTGATTCCGGGTCTGGGGCTGGCACGAACGTCACCGATTCGTTAGCCCATGCCGCAGGCTGCAATCAAGCGGCCACGAACGTGACGGCCCCAGGGCCGGAGATGCCCGCTGCTCTCGCCGACCGGGAATCCAGTACGGATCGAGGCGCGGAAGGCGCCTTCGAGGGTCGGCCGAGCGGAGTGCCCCACTGCGACGTGCTGCGCACACCCCATGACCGTGGGTAACTCGATCTCGATGTCCCACAGAGCATGTGCGCCGCGCCCGGCCTGGTTGCTTCAAGGCCCCAGGTCAAGAGCCACGCCCAACCTGGCTCAGGGACCGCTGTGGATCAGGGAGGCCCACAGGTCGGGTCGGTCAGGGTACTGGCGGCGCAGCTCGAGCGTCGTCTCGTGCAGAGCTCTGGGCGCGTCGTCGGCAGCGCCGGACAGCTCGCCGTAGAACCTGCGGGACGCCACCGCACCGAAGCTGTCGTTCAACGGCCAAAGGCTTGCGATGACGTGACGGAACCCGGCCAGCTGGAAGGCGGATGCAAGGTTGAGCGATTCATCGACGTGTTCCAGGTTCCGGTACCCGGTGGAGCATGCCGACAGGTAGGCGAGCTGGGTGTCGGTGAGGGCCAGGCGGCTGATCTCAGGGATGGTCAGCATGCCATCGCTCAGGCACAGTCCGCCGTTTGAGGGGTTGCTGTAGTCGGCCAGCGCATGGCAGGCGAAGTGCGCCCAGGTGGCGGTGGACAATTCCGCGGCGACCTGTCCGGTGGTGGCGTCCTGGTTGAGCAGCGGCGGCTGGTCGGGATGGCGGCGGTGCAGGTCGAGGGCTTCGGCGAGAACGCCTGGCAATCCCGGCAGGCCCGGCGTGTTCGACAGCGCCACAGTCAACTGCCGCCGCGCTGCCGTCGAGGGGCGGTCGTGGGCATGCGCGAGGATCCGCAACGTCGGGGTGTAGGAGGAGACGAACGCATCCAGTGCGCCGGGGCGGCCCGGATGTCCGGCAGCGTGCAGCGGGAACAGGCCGAGCAGCCCGATCGGGAGCCACCAGACCCGATGCGGGGTTTCACCTGATGGGAACGCATCCCCTACCTGCCGTACGACCGTGTCCCACAGCCAGGCGAGCCGGCCCGCCATCGCAGGGTCCCCTCTCCCGGTGTGCGCGGAGTCGACCATCGCCTCGGCCTGGGCCTCGACGTCACTGGAAGACAGGTCGGGCAGTGGCACCTGCCGGGGGTCTCCTTCGGCTCTGATCAGGATGGCGTCGGCCCGATCCCGGCCGCAGTTGACCAGGACGACCGTCCCGCCGGCCGCCGCCCGCCGCAGCTCCTCCACCCGAGGTGTCATCAGGAACCGGGTGAATCCGGGATGCGTACGAATCTGGGTGACCAGGTCCCCGTACCGGTCCCAGAGGACGGACTGGGACGCCGACGATCCGGCCAGCTCCTTGCGGACCTGCCGGAACGCACGTGCCAGATGCGGGAGTTCACGGGCCAGGTCGGTGAGGTCGTCGTGCGCGTCGAGTACGGTCGCCAGCTGCATGCCGCGGCCCAGTTCGGCCTGCTGAACGGCTCGGAGCGGATCGAGGAGAGCGCAGTGTGCGGCGAATGCCTGGCTGACCAGACCGCGGTGCTCGCCGAACCATCGTTCCCGGTCGGTCCAGCTTGTTCCACGCAATGGCACGGCAGGCATCAGTTGGACGGCGGAATCCAGCACCCGCGCGGCCAGGTCGTACTGCCCGCAGGCGTGGGCGAGGGTGCCCAGGTTGCGTCCGGCCAGGGCCCGTTCGCTCGGCGAGGCACCTCGCGCCGACTCCAGCCGGGCCTCCCATGCCTCCAGCATCTGCCGGCCTGGTGCCAAGGGACGCGCGCCGGGGACGAGGTGCGCTCTGGCGAGCTGGGCGAGTACAGGGGCCACCTGCGGGTGACCGTCGGGCGTGGCGTCCAAGGCCTGCCGCAGATCCTTGATCGCGTGGTCGAGCTCGCCGCTCCCGCGATCGGTCAGGTAGAGGTGCAACCGGGCGCCGCCGCGAATGGACAGCCGGATGGGCAGTGCCGGGCTGTCACCGGGGGTCGCAGCGACGGCCCGGTCGGCCAACTCCAGGGCCCGGTCCAGGTCGGCCCGTCGGCCGTCCTTCTCATATCGTGCCGCACAGGCAACCGCGAGATTGGCCATACGACCGGCGTGGCGGGGATGCTCGGGAGGGGTGGCTTCGACGACGGGAATCTGCAGCTCGATCGAACGGTCGAGGTCGGCTGAATCGCCATCGGACTGGAAACGGCGCTGGTAGAACAACCCGGCGTTCGCCATGACGGCGAGGCCTTGATCCGGATCCTGGGTCGGGGTCTGCATCGCCTGGGTCGGGGTGTCCATCGCTCTCTCCAAGCACTCGATCGCCCGCTTCAGGTCGGTGGCGACCGAGCTGAGTTCGTTGCGGGCCCCGTAGGCCAGGCCGAGATTGGCGAGGATCATCATCCCCTCAGTGCCGTCGGCGCCAGCCTGGTCGAGCGCTTGCTCGTGACAATCGATTGCGTGATCGATATCCGCGGGTAAGCCGTGGCAAGCGGAGCGCTGGCGATAGGCGCTACCGAGTTCAGTGAGCCGAAGCGGCCGTTCGGCAAACGGAGCGGCGGCAGCGGCAAGCTCAAGGTAGGTGATGGCGTCGTCGACGTTGTGGGACCCACCGCGCTGGACATATCGGTCCAGGTGCCCCCGCGCGACCTGAGCCAACTCTTCGCAGGGCAGCGACATTCGCGAGCGGTAGTCGTCGGCCCGCAGATGGGTCCATGACCATGTGCGCGGACGGGGCGGGCTGATCGACCGGGGGATGCCGGCACAGATGTCGCAGCGTTCGGCCGCCGGCCCGACCGGGCCGCCGCAGTCCGGGCAGTGCGCCAGGCCGAGCTGGATCAGCATGGCCGGAGCCTGTGGGTTGCCCAGGTATGCCGCGTACGCAAAATGGACGGCCGCCTGCTCCGGCTGGCCGAGGTGGCGCAGGGCCGTACCGAGGGCGAACCGGCCGCTGCCGTGGTCAGGATCGAAGTACACGCACAGCGCCAGTGGATACAGCGCACCGGCAACGTCGTCGCTGTTCATCCTGCTGGCGCCGAGCATGAACTGGCAGCCGACCGAGGTCGGGGTCAACTCGGCCGCGGTGGCCAGCAGCTCTGCCGCGCGGGCGTACTGTCCGCGCAGGAACAGGCCCTTGCCCTGTTCGAACAGTTCCAAGGAACGGGCCGGATCGGAGCTCACCGACCACCCTCCGCGCGGCTCGCCCTGGCCACGACGCGGTTCATGCAGACCATGCACGAGAGCCAGCCGCCCTTGCCCGCGCGAGGCGGGCACAGTGGCGGGCTTTCCAGGACACCGGACGCCAGGTATCGCTCGGTCACCTCAACCCCGAGCTGACCGGCGAACTCCCCCTGATAGACCTTCTTCGCGCAGAAGTCGCAGGTGTCACCGACCGTCGGCTGCTGGACGTTGCTCGGCCAGCGCCCGAAGACGTGCTCCCACGCGGCCGCGGCGAACTGGGCGCAGCCTCCGGGGTCGACCGCGCCCGAACGCGCCGGCACGGTGCCATGCAAGGCGTGCTCACGTGCTGCGGCACGGTCGAAGGCGAAATGCTCGCTGCAGTCCTCACAGATCAGCCAGAGGGTGGTGCTGCCTGCGGCCTGGCGGATCAGCCCGTCGAAGACGGTCGACTGACTGCGTTCAGCCCCGCCGAACGCACGCACCACCTCGGTCGCCAGCCGGAACTGGCTGCGCCAGTATGCCTCCGACAACACCACTGTCGTGGTCGTCAGGCAGTAACAGTGGGCTCGTTCGATCCTTGCGTTGCAGGTGTCGCACACCGCTTGCTTATCCATTGGTACCCCTGCCTCCCTGACGTCCGATCACGTGTTCGCCGGAATCCATGTGCCGGTAGCGGTGTCCCAGTGCAGCTCTGCTCCCCGCACACCGTCCGCGCTGATATCCAGCTCGATGGCTCCCAACCGCGCGGCGTCGTCGAAGTCCTCGGGAAGAACCAACGTCGTTCGCTGCGAACCGGGCGTGAGCACATCCAGGTCCGTGCGGCCATCCCTGTCGTTCCGCAGCAGTCGTAGCCGTCCGGCGGCGGCCACTGCCGACTCACCCAACCGTTCGCCAAGCTTGGTGGCAAAGGCTTCCACAAACGGCCCGAGGAACTTCACAGCGACGAATCCGGAGGCGAGTACGACGACTGCGGACTCGCTGAGGCGAAAGGCGTCTTCGGGGTGTCGGCCCGTGCGGTAGGACTCGTCAGAACGTGCAGCGGCCAAGCTCGGGAAGTGCTCGGTCTCGTCACCGCCCTCCAACAAGGCGGCGCGCCACCGCTCCCCGAGTTCCTCGAACTGGGCGAGGGTGTAGCCCAGCGTGCTCAAGGCCGCCTCCTCGATGTCCCGTTCGCCGAGCTGTTCGGCAAGACTCACGGCTCGGCGGCACAGGTACCTGCCTTCGCTCGTCCGGCCGGCACCCATCAGCGCCGTACCCAGATCGCACAGAGCCTGTGCCTCTGCCCTGTGATCACCAGTCGCCCAAGCGCGGGCCAGGGTGTCGGTGGTCAGGTCTGCGGGTGGGAGATTCGCTGTCATGCTCTCTTCTCGCTGATCGGCCACGCCTGGCATGTCCCGGCGCGGACATGGATGCTGGATGACGGAGACACCGGATCCGACCAGAAGCAGCATCGGAAGAGTCCTGTGGGTGTGTCCGCCGTTCGGAGACCGGTCCACTACCGGTGGCGGGCGGCGCACACACGGCAGACAGCGCCGTGAAGCAGGTAGGCGGCCCAATGGCCGACGTGCTCGGTCGTCATTCGGGGCCGGCGGCCTTCGGAGTACCAGACCTGGGTGTGCCCGTAAGCGCCCCAAGGTCGGCAGCGCTTGAGCGCGTAGACCTCCAGGACGGTCAGAACTTTGAGTCCAATGGTCAGCGAGGATGGGAAGAGCCCGAATCCTGCTGGTGATCGATGTTGGCGGGGCGCTCATGGGCTCACCCGCTCCAGATCACACGAGACAGTCATACAACGTCCACCCCCCGAGGAACATCGCTGACTCGTCTATCGGATTGAAACAGAATTCGCCCCCCATGCGCAGGCGAACCGTGGAAGTCCACGCCTGCCATATGCGTCATCGCGAGAGACCGTCATGCGCCTTCCCGGCTGGGATGGCCACATCGGCACGACCTGGCCCGTATGCGGCCTGGAGATCCACCCCGGCGGCCCGGGCGATCCCGTTCCCATGCTCACGTAACGCGGCATGCGGCCCCTCAGACAGGGAGCCACGCGACGTGCGCGGGCGCTCGCGTGCCTACCCCGTCTGGAGGCGCTCGAGCGTCGCGTAGCCACTCTCTCCCGAAGCGGAGGGCGAGGGCCTGGCGCCGGATGCGGAGTGTCTCCTCCGCTGGGGTCTGTCACCCGGGTGCGGGCCACTCGCGTGATCTCCCCGATGGCGTGGTGGGCGGATTCGGGGATCGCGGCGAAGGGGCGAGTCGAGCATTCCCGCGCTCGCGGCGGTCAGGGATGACGAGTCCGGTGCCCGGGTCACCACCGTCGGCGCCAGTACGCCGCGACCAGCCGTGACCCGTCCAGCGGAAGGCTGCACGGGCGGCCCCTGCGGACCGCATACGCACCCGCACGCCACAGAAGCGTCCCGCCAGCCCGCTTCCATCTCCCGCTCATGGAGTGTGCGCTCAGGCTGCGGGGACAGCGCGCTGGAGGGCGGTGATGACGCGATCGAGAGCGTCCTTGCTGTACGGGTCTGCGAGGTTGACCCAGAGTTTGAACATGAAGCGGCGCAGGATGGGGCGGCGAAGGGCCTTGGTGGCGACGAGCTTCATGACAGCCGGGTGGCCGAGGGCATGGACGACGAGGCGTCCGACGGTGAAGTACCGGCCGTAAGCATCGCGGATGATCTCGGGGTATGCGAGCAGGGCTTCCTCGCGTGTATGCGCGGTGGGCTGCGCGAGCGCCCGGGTGGCTGTTTCGGCTGCCAGGCGTCCGGACTCCATCGCGTAGTCGATGCCTTCGCCGCTGAGGGGATTGATCATTCCGCCGGCGTCGCCGGTCAGAAGCAGACCGCGTGTGTAGAGCGGAGACCGGTTGAGGCCGGCGGGAAGCGGTGCTCCGCGCAGCGGGCTGAGAGCGTGGGCTTCGTCGAAGTGCCCGGCGGGGGCAAGGCGCGCGGTCCACTCTCTGAAAAGCTGTCGGTGGTCGACCTTGGGTTTGAGTCCGATGTGGAAGGTGCCCACGCCAACGTTGAAGGCACCGCCGCCCACAGGGAAGACCCATCCGTATCCGAACGGCATGTACGTTCGATTACGAGAGTCACGTGCTTCCAGGTCGAGCCAGGCCTCCAACAGGTCCTCGTCATGCTGTGGCGCCGTGTAGTAGCGGCGCACGGCCACGCCCATGGGTCGGTCCCTGCGTTGCTGGAGACCGAGTGCGACGGCCAGGCGGCTCGACGCACCGTCGGCAGCGACCACCAACGGCGCCCGGTAGGTGCGAGTGGCGCCCTCCTGCTGAGCGATCACGCCGCTGACGCGGCCGGTCGTCGGGTCGACGAGGGGCTCAGTGACTTTGGTCCCCTCGTGCAGGAGCGCGCCGCTCGCCACGGCCTTCGTTGCGAGAAGGTGGTCGAAATCCATGCGGCTGCGTACGAGCCCGAAGTCAGGGAAGGGCCCTTGGCCGGGCCAGGGCATCTCCACAGTCGTGCCGGAGCCGTGGAGCCGAAGACCCCGCGTCCTGATCCAGCCATCTCCACCGATATCGAGGCCCAGGTCGACGAGTTCCTTCACGGCGCGCGGGGTGAGGCCGTCTCCACAGATCTTGTCCCGCGGAAAGGCGGCTTTCTCCAGCAGCAGGACATGATGGCCTGCCAGCGCCAAATAGTGAGCGGCGGTGCAGCCGGCCGGTCCCGCGCCGACAACAATGACGTCCGCCGAATGGCACTGTGGGGACGAAGCCATGAAACCTTCCTCTGCTGCAATGGGTCACGAGGAGCAACGGCTTCCCATGTGTACCCACGGCTGACCGCCTCGATCACCCGTCTTACGGGCGAAGCCCTCGCCGTGCCTTCACGTCGCAGTAGTGCTACGGCGTGGGCCGCGCTGGAGATTCCGCCCCGTCGTCGCTGCGACCGCAACGAGGTCCTGGATGACGCGATGCGGGCCGTCCCCACCGGGGGCGGGAGGGTGCGGCTGCCATCGAGGGCACCTGTCGGCAGTCGCCCGGCGAGGCGCGATCACGGTCTCGGAAGCTCCCGGGACGGACAGACCACGAACGTCTCCTCATCGCCGACGAGCCATATCGGCATCTGGGCCAACGTCACTTCTCCCGATACTTCTCGTCGGCCACGAGCACCGAGGTGAAGTAGACCGGCAGGCCCTCCTCGTCCCGCGGTACCTCCTGGGAGGTGTCCCGGGTGAAGGCAAGGGTGACTCCGGGGATGCAGGGGGCTCGCGGGTCGTTGTCATTGACCTGCCGGCCCTTGCGAGCGGCGTTGGCGAGAATCTCGTCGGCGGGGGTGCGGAAGACGTCGAGCCCGTCCAGCATGATCTGAACGTCGGGATCCTCGCCCTCATCGGGTCCCCAGACGGTGACCGCGGTGACCCGGTGGTCGCGTTCGAGGGCCGCTTGGAAGCCGATCCCGTCGTACTCGGTGGAGACCAGGTCGAAGTCGCGCACCTCATCGGCCGGGTACACCCGTGGCGCGCCCCAGGCCGACACCGCGGCAACCGTTTCGTCGAGCGTCATTCCCAGCAGGACGAGAGCCACGCCGCGCGGCGGATCGAGGACGAACTGCATGAGGTGGCCCATTGGGTCGGTTGCGATCGTTTCAGTATGTCGTAGTCGATCATCCAACCCCGGCGCTCCAGCATGGCCAATTCCCAGAGCGGCTGCCAGGCCGTCTCTATGACGGAGTGACCAACCTGAACGACTTCTATCCCGTACTCAACTTTGACGGCAGCCACTCGGGTTACCGACCGACGTGGTGAACCCGGTTCCTCGACTACGTGTGACCGATGAGGTGTGTAGAGCCGATCAGGCTTCTGTCGCAGATGCTCGACGACCCGGACCTGATCGACACCAAGGGCTGTTCCCGGACCCGTCTCCTGGCGGTTCTGCCGGCCAGCTGTCTGGGCAAGCCGCGGCCTCGAAGGGCGGGCAAGGCTGCGCGGCTGGTTGTGCCGGCGGTTCGCAAGGTTGTACTGAGCGATTCGGTTGGCCGCTGAGCGCGATGGTTGGCTGATCAGAGCGTTGCAGTTGGCATGCATACATCGCTCGGCGTGCACACCCTCCCCGGATCTCAGCGGGCCTGAACTGGGCGTTAGCCTCAGCGGATGACTCCTGCGCCGCCACCGAAAGTCATCACCCGCCTCCGCGACGGGCGGATCCATGCCTACGTCGTGGACTCCGGTGCCTGCGGGACGCTGGAGCCCGCCGCGGTGTTCCAGCCGCGGGCCGGCGACCAGGTCGTGGAGGTGACGTGGTACGGCACGATCTGGAGCGGGTCGTCTACACGACGCTGAACGGTGTCGTCTGCCTCACGCGCGCCGGCGACCTGGTGTGGGCTTCGGACTTCGAGCCGCGCTCTGACGTACGCCATGGCCACCGGCCTGGCTGTGCGCTGTCTCTGGACGGCCGGAGGCTGTGGCTCTACCGGCCGGATGCGATGGCGGGACGCGGGGGCGGAGACCAGTGGGTCGTGCACGACGCCGATAGCGGCGCGGTTCTCGCCCGCCGGGAGCTGGAGACGGTCGGGCACGGCGCCGGCCACCACGTGCATCCCGTGGACGGCAGCGTCTATCTCGACATCGGTGAGGGCCAGGACGGCTCCGTCATTCTCCGGGGTACGGCCGGGGCGGACAGCGAGCCGGAGTTCGTGACGTACCCGTGGTCGGACCGCTGCCTGATCGACCTGGCGCCGTCCGGACAGCAGTTCATGACCGTCGACCACGGGCAAGGGGACGTGGCATTTCACCACCACCCCAGCGGGGACGTGCTCTTCACTCTCCCCGTCGAGGCCTTTGGGTACGACCCGGAGCAGTCCTTCGTGGAATGGAGCGGCGGTTACCTGACCGAGGACACGGCCGTCGTCACTCTGGGCGGTGAGAGTCAGGACGAGGAGGAGTGGTTCCGCTACCACCTGGTCGACGTACGCACGGGCACGCTCAGCGGCGAGATCACCGTCGAGGTGACCAGCCCGTACGAGATGGTGCCCCTGGGCGACGGTTCCTGGCTCACCGACGGCCCCGACGGGCACCCCGTCCGCTGGTCCCGCGCTGTGCAGCCTTCCGCACCGCCGCACCCGGCAGGTTGAAGGGCGGTCAACGCCCTGGAATCGGCGGGTCATGCCTGTCGGTGCCGCCTGGCAGGGTTCTCCTGGTACAGGATCCTTTGAGGTGGGAGGCGTGGCAGATGGGTCTGAGTCGGCTGAGGGAACTTCTCGGAGAGCCGGAGACCTGGGGGTGGGCGCGGCCTGGGTTGTGGGAGGCGTCGGAGGCGCACCTGGGGCTGGCGCTGCCGTCGGACTACACGGCGTTTCTCGATCTCTATGGGCCGGGCTCCATCGATGGATACCTGTGGTTGGACCGGCCGATGGACGGCAGCGCGGAGGAAGCGGAGCGGCTCTGGCCGCCACGGGGGCCGGTGGAAAGGGACCCGGACCTGTTCCCCTGGACGTTTCATCCGGAGGAGGGGGGCCTCATCTGGTGGGGGTCCGACGAACAGGGCAACTCCTACTACTTCCTTCCTCTGGAACCGGATCCCGACGACTGGCGCATCGTCGTCCAGGACGACTGCAGCGGCTGGTTCGAGACCGCCGGCACCTTTACCGACTTCATCCTGCGTTGCTTCGATCGGATCGACCGCCCACCGTTCATCGACCGTCACTGGCCGGGGGCCAACCCGAGGTACCACCAGGCCGAGCCGATGGCAGGGAGCTGAAGCAGCGAGTACCCGGAATGCGGGCGAGACTCGGGCCTCGGTACGGTTGCGGCCTTTCAGCCGATGCCGCTGGGCCGATTCCTGCGGATCACCTGATTCACTGGTTGATGTGTGTTGTCTACTGACGCCCAGTGGGCACGCATCGAGCCGTTGTTGCCGGGCGGACGCCTCGGCGGGGGTGGTCGGCGGCGTGATCACCGCCTGGTGATCACGCCATCAGGTTCACGTACCGAACCGCGACACCGTGGATGGATCTGGCCGAACCGTTCGGGTCGTAGAAGGGCGTCCACAACCGGCTGCGGATCCGGGCTGCCGATGGAACGTGGGAGAGGGTTTCCACGACTCTGCTCGCCTAGGCGGACGCGGAGGGCGATCTGGAGTGGGGCGTGGCCGTCGACTCCTCGATTGTGCGGGCCCATCAGCATGCGGCTGGAGCCCGTCAAAGGGGCCTCGGGCCAGCGAGCCGGACGACCATGCCTTCCGGCGGTCCCGCGGCGGCCCGACGACGAAGGTCCGCCTGGCCGCAGACCGTAGCGGCAGGGCACTTACTTCGTCGTCGCTCCTGGGCAGCCGGAGATGCGCCCGCGTTCACGCAGGTCACAGCCCGGATCCGGGTACCTAGGACGATCGGCAGGCCGCGAACGACACGAGCCGTGGTCCCAGCCGGCAAGGATCGCGTACGCCTTCATGTCCTCGGAAAGCTCCGACGGAACGCGGCCGATCAGACGGATCCCCTCATGGGATACGTACGGGCCGAGCAGTCCGTCGACCAGTACGGAGGTCAAGCCTGCGCCCTCGCCGAAGTAGCACTCCAGCGCAGAGCGGCTCCAGGCCAGCTCCTTGCTCAAGGAACGCAACGCGCCACTGAGTACGGCCGCCTGGCCGGGTCGCTGCTCAGGCGGCCCCGCTGAACAGGTCGCCACAGTTGGCCAGGGATCCCAACTCGGGTGCTCAGTCGCATGACCCGTGACTGAGGGGGCGAGCTCACATCGGACCAACTGGCCAAGCAGACACGTGTTAGGACTGCCCATCCCAAGCCGGAAGTTCGGCGGCGGTGACGATGCTGCGGACGGCCAGGTTTGCCCGTCGGGCCGGGGTCGTCTGGTCAACGATGACGGAGCAGCCGGCCCACTGCCCGCCGCATTCCTCGACCATCGACCGCACGGCCGACGCCTGGCTGCCCGTCTCGATCCAGTCGTCGACCAGCAGCACCCGGTCCCCGGGGCCCACCGCCGCCCGCTGCAGACGCAGCTCCTGGCGAGTGCCCCGGTAATCAGGGTCGCTGCGCCGGGTGGCCTTCTCCCCCGGGAAGATCCCCTCGCCCTTGCGTACTGCGACGAAGCCGACGCCGAGCTCGACGGCCACCGCCGCGCCGAGCAGGAACCCTCGCGATTCGATGCCGCAGACGGCTGTGACTCCGTCATACCTGAACGGCCCGGCCAGGCCGCGGACCACCGCGGCGAGCCCCCTGGGGTCGCGGAAGATCTGCCAGACGTCGGCGTGGCCGCCGATCCACCGGAAGCGTTCGAGGGCCAGGCCACGCGCGTGAGACATCATGATCGCGAGTCTGCGGACGGACTGGCAGTCCAGGCAACCGGATTCTCCGTTCGGGGAACGCAGACTGGTGGGCGACACACCGCCTTCGCCGCGATCCTGATCTGGCCCCGAAACTGACCAAAGAGACACCCCCTGGTTGGGCGGCGTTCGCGTCTTGGGTGGCCTGTCGGCAAGCGGCAGCCCGGCCGCCTCCACTGTCATTGGCTCCGCGTACGGTCTGCGCATGGTTGATCAGAGACCCCCCTTGTCATCGATATCCGATTTCGCGACCTGGGAGCCCGTGCTGCGGCTCATGCTGGCCGACGACAGGGATCGGCATGCCGCCCGGTCGGCGCGTGTCGCAGGGCGCATCAGCCAATACGGCACGAGTCTTGCGCATCGGGGATCCATGTCGTCGACAGCGCGGACCTCGGTGGAAGACATACAGCGGGCGCTCGCGCGCGGCGGAGTCCAGGAGATCGCATTCAGGGCAGAGGTCCACCCAGGCGGAAGGGCCACGCTCGGCCTCGTCTGGCCGACCCCTGTCGTGGAACCGGCTGTCGGCTACCCGGACCTGGGAGTGCTCATCCTGGCCGACGGTGTCCTTCCCGAGCCCTGGCTCCGCCTCCCCGACCCCGTGTTCCAGGCGGCACCGGCACCTTCGGCGAACCTGGAGTTGCTGGAACGGACGCTGCGCGAGCGCCTGCCGGGTGCCATCGGCGCGACGGAAGAGGAGATCGCTGCCGCCGAAGCGCGCCTGGGTGTCACGCTGTCCGATGAGATCAAGGTGCTCTACCGCGTGACGCGTGTGTACTCGGGCGACGACTTCGACTTCGAGGAGGCGGAGCGCGCCGGCGAGGCGGTCGGCTGCGAGCTCTCCGGCCTGGAACACCTGCGCAGCGTCGACGGGGCGGTACGTCACCCGGGCTGGAGCCTCGGCGCAGAGCGTGCGGTCAGCAGCGGGCCCGACTCAGCGGTGCAGGCTCTGGCCGGCTCACCGGGCTGGATCGGCTTCGGGAGCAACGGCGGCGACGAGTTCGCCGTCGACCTGACTCCCGGCCCCGCCGGTCACTTCGGGCAGGTCATCCTGGTCGACCACGAGCAGAGCCTCGGTGCCGAGCTCGTGGCCGATTCCCTCACAGACTTCGTCCTGGGCCGGATGCGGGAAGAAAGCCGTGACCGCCGCGGAGACAACCTTCCGGCCGTGGCCAGAGTCGGCACGGAATGCCTTGGCACCATCCAGGCCGCCGCCCATCCCGCCCTGGAAGTCCTGACCATCGGCGCCTGGGACGGCGCACCGTTCAGCCTCGCGCCTGTCATGGGACTGCCCCGCCTGCGCACCCTCACCGCCGTGCCCGGCACACTGTCCGACCCCCTGGAGGTCGCCGCGCTCACCGGACTGGAGTTCCTGGAACTCGGCGCGCAGGAATGGCGCGTCCTCCTGGACGCCGGAGCCGTCCCGCGCACCCTGAAAGCCGCAGCCATCAAGGTGCGTGATCAAGAGCACCTGCCCGTCGTGGCCCTCGCCAACGAGATCCTGGCCCTCTGGGACCGTCCCCAGATCGTACAAACGCTCCTCGCGGGAGACCTCGGCCCCGCGACCTAACCGACGGGCCGCACAACGCATGGCAGTCCACTCCCACGGAGCTGAGTGCTGTTGCCGGCTGGACGGGACAACTGCAGCGCCCAGTCACATGACCGAGCGCGCTATCTGGCCGAACGGACAACTCCGCGGGGTGACGCCGATAGCCGAGCGGCAACCCCGGCGGCAGCACATCAGGCCTGAACCCCCTGAGTGTGTGATTACCGTGTGCCAGACGCCGAGTCTCACCGCCCAGGGACGACAGCCATTCCGCGTGCTCACCACTGCCCGGTCGTTGCCCACGCTGTCCAGGTACGCGGTCTTCAGCCTCACCCCACGCGCGCCCGCTGCCTCAGGCAGCGGGCGGCCGGCCCGGCCGGTTGTCGCACGACATCATCTACCCCGACCAGGTCCAGGCCCGCCGGGTCACCCCATCGTCGCTCGCCGCGGAACACTCACGGCAGTGGATTCGGGGCTACCGGCGGGCAGTCAAGCGGATCTTTGCCAGGTCAGGTGTGCGGGCTATCGCGGCCAGGCCGGCAGGGTCATGCGGGCGCGTGCCGGCCGGGCAGGGTGTGGGCAAGGAGGAACTCGGTCGCTCCCGCGATGGCCTCGGCGTAGGTGCCGTGGACGGGCTCGGACTCCGCCTCCTGCTGGTCCGCGGCGGTGGCGGTGTACCACCAGGCGTCGGCGTCGGCATCGTGGTGCACCACGGCGGTACCACCTGCGTAGTGGAGCGGGATGGACTCGCTGGTGGACTTCCTGACCACGGCGTGGGGCCACTTGAGGCGGGCGGACTGACGCTTGATGCCGCCCCAGGCGGCACCGAGCTGGGCGTAGTTCGCTCCACTGCGACCGGCGACGGTCGCAGCGCTCTCCGCCAGTCGGTCGACGGACTCCTTGGCTTCGTACAGAGCCCGCAGGAGCGCCAGCTGGACATCGGGCGCCGCCATCAGCCCGGGGTCGAAGGACTTGCCGGCCGCGCGGTAGGCCAGTGCACGGGTCGAAATCCGTTCGGCCAGGGCGCGAACGGCGTCGTGGACTCGCTCGTCCATGGCGAACGCGTCGTCCTGGGTGGGCTCGTTCCAGGGGGGCTCCACCAGGTTCAGGACGGTGGTCCAGAAGTTCTCGTCGCTCTTGTCGGGAGTCGGGATCCCAGCCACATCACTCATGCGACAAGCATACCTGTCGAACTGTGATCGCGACAGGAATATCTGTCAATGAAGCTCAGGGGCTCCACCCGGCCGCTGTGCGCACCCCGGCTCGAACCCGCGTCACACGGGAGAGATCCGTCGGCGGGTGGTCTCGCGAAGCCGCCCTCCAACACGAACCCGCAGGTAAGTACGCACTTTTTAGTGCGTACTTGTCGGAGAGTCGAGATCGACCTGAAGGTGAGGAGGACGTATCCAGCCGCAAAGCACATGAATGAGGAGCACTTGTGGACAACACGGCAGTCACCGTCATCGGTCTCGGCGAGATGGGGCGGGCACTGGCCGGCGCCCTGGTAGCAGCGGGACATCCCACGACCGTCTGGAACCGCAGCGCCGCCAAGGCCGATGAACTGGTGGCGCGTGGTGCGTTGCGTGCCGCGACGGTCGAGGAGGCAGTCCTCGCCAGCCCGCTGACACTCGTCTGCCTGCTGGACTACGCCGCCTCGGACGCGGTGCTCCGGCCCGCTGCGGGCTCCTTGCGCGGCAGGACCCTGGTCAACCTCACCAATGGAACGCCGGCGCAGGCCCGGGAGGCGGAAGCCTGGGCGACCGGCCATGGCGCGTCCTACCTGGACGGCGGGATCATGGCGCTTCCCTCGACGGTCGCGACCCCGCAGGCATTCGTCCTCTACAGCGGCCAGAAGCGGCACTTCGAGGCGCACGAGGAGACCTTGAAGGCCCTGGGGGCCGCCAAGTACCTCGGCGTCGACGCGGGCATCGCCGCACTGTACGACCTGGCGCTGCTGAGTGCGATGAGCGTGATGTTCGACGGCTTCTTCCACTCGGTCGCGATGGCCACCTCACACAGCGAGGGCAGCGCGGCCGGTTTCACGGAACTCCCGGTGCCCTGGCTGACGAACATGGCGCAGGCGATGCCCGCGTTCGCCGCCGACGTCGACTCGGACGCCGAACCGGTGCTCACCCAGGGACTGGATGTGGTGCTGGCGAGCGTACGCAACATGGCACAGGCGTCCCGAGAGGCGGGAGTACGCGCCGACTACTTCGAGCAGTCCGCAGCGACACTGGAGAAGCAGCTCGCCGAAGGCCTGACCACCTACACCGCACCCGAAGCAGTGCGACGCCTCAGGGCATCCGAATGATCCCCTCGGGACAACCGCTCCGCGGCCGATCCGGCAGGTCTCGGACGAAACGCTGAGCCGCTACGACCGCGGGGCCGATCCGGCGGATGAGCATGGGCGGTGGTCGGCGAGCCCCATCAACCGACCTGGCCGCCCCAGGCCGACATGCCGAGTAGGCAGCTTTCTAGGACGCGGCCTCGCGCGCCACGCGGTAGCGGAGGTAGATGACGTTCGAGCTGAAGGTGCGGGTCTCGACGAGTTCGAGATCCACCCGGCGCTCGTGCCGGGGGAAGAAGGGGATGCCACCGCCGACCAACACCGGGTAGACCACGACCCGGTACTCGTCGATCAGACCCGACGCGGCCGCCTCGGCGGCGAGGGTCGCGCCGCCGATCGCGATGTCGCCCTCCCCCGGCTCGGCCCGCAACCGCTCGATCTCCTCCGCCAGGCCGCCGGAGACCAGGCGGGCATTGCCCTGCACCGCCGACAGCGTGGTGGAGAACACCACCTTCGGAAGCGGCTTCCAGAGCGAGGTCCACTCGCGGTTCGAGTCGTCGAGCGTTGGGTCCTGGTCGGCGGTCTCCCAGTACAGCATCGTCTCGTACAGCCGTCGTCCCAGCAGGTGGACGCCGACATCCCGGATCTCGTCGATCCAGAAGCGAAAGACCTCCTCGTCGGGCGCCGTCCAGTCGAAGCCGCCGTCCGGCCCGACGATGTAGCCGTCAAGTGAGACGCCCATCGAATAGGTCACGCTGCGCATCAGAAGTCCTCCTCGGTGACGGGTTCGACGTTACGACCGCCCGCCGCCGCAGGGCTCGCGGCACGCGGAGCCCCGGCTCAGTCCCCACAGATGAACGAAGCCGGCTGGAGGAGGCTCACGCGGGCAATCAAGGTGCCGTCGTCTCGTAAGGAACGCCCGACCGCGCCGCCCGGTGCGCTCGTGAGGAACGCCCGACCGCGCCGCCAGGCGCATGTATGCGAGACGCGAGAACACCCATCGGGTCCTCCTGCCGGCCTGGTTGTGGACTACGCCGGTTCCAGCAGGACGGCCGGCAGGCGCCGCTCACGATGGCGCCTTTCGGCAGCGAGAGCCCGAAGAACTCCTCGACGATTCCCAGCGCGGTGCTGTGCACCTCTCTTCGGTCCCGTTCTGGGTTCGGGAGGCCGGCGGCGTTCAGCAGTTTCTGCAGGCGGGCGGCGGTCGCGGGGTCGCCGCCGACCCCCTGGTAGCCCCACGAGGCATCCAGGTGCAGGTTGCAGGCGCTCAGCAGGCGGCCGTCGTGAAAGTCACGAGGTGCTGGGGCTCCCGGCGCACAGTGCGTGGTCGATCAGCGCGCTGGCCGCGTTCTCCTGGTCCATGATGTGCTCCGCGGTGTCGCCGCGCGCCTCGGACATGGAGACCACGGCGCTTCGACCGCCGTCGTCGGTGGCACCGTTGAGAGTGATGTAACCGCCGTCCCCGCCCTCGTGGCCCCAGTAGGTTTCTCCGCAGCTCAGGGGGCGTTCGACCATGCCGAGCCCGTATCGGCCGCCGGGCCACAGCTGCTGGACTTCCGCGCTCACGGGGACGGTCTGCTTCATCTTGGCCAGCTGTCGTGCCGGCAGCAGGCGGCCCCCGAGCAGCGCGCGGAGGAAGCGGTTCTCGTCCCGCGTGGTCGTGACGAACGAAAGGTTCTCGTAGTCCACCGGGATCTGGTCGGTGACGTCCACCCGGGAACCAGGGCCGAAGAGCTGGTAGGCCCGGGCATGCGGCAGGGGCAAGGTGGGCGACGTGCCCATCCACCGGGTCTGGCTGAGGCCGAGCGGGCGCAGGATGCGGTCTTCGATCTCCTGGTGAGCGGGGTGCCCGGTGGCCTTCTGGATGATCATGCCGAGCAGGACGTAGCCGGTGTTCGAGTACGCCCAGCCCTCGCCGGGCGGGAAGTCCGGCGCATGGGCCATGGCGCGGTCGAGCAGCTGCTCGGGACGGTAGACCGTGTGGCGCTGCTGGTAGTACTCCTTCGGCGTGGTGTAGCCGGGCAGGTCGTCATGAATGCCGCTGGTGTGCTGGAGCAGCTGGCGGATGGAGATCCGGCTGCCGTCGTTGCCGTTGCCCCGCACCACTCCGGGCAGCCAATGGTCGACCGTGTCGTCCAGGGACAGCCTGCGCTCGGCTTCCAGTTGGAGGACCACGGTGGCGACCAGTGTCTTTGACGTGCTGGCCATGCGGAAGTAGCCCTCGGAGGAGACGGGGCGGCCGGTCTTCAGGTCGGCGGTGCCGCTGGTGGCGACCGACTGCCGGCCGTCAGGCCCGATCACGCGGGCCTGTACGCCGCTGATGCCGAGGGCATGTATCGCCTCGGTGTCCTGGCGTAACTGCTCCACAGGGGAGGGACCGGCGGACGGTGCCACCACACTGGCCACCCCGGTGGCGAGCAGCATCGCGATACCGGCTCCCATGACGAGGTGCTTCCGCAAGGTCGAAGTCATGACTGAACGCTAAGTTCGCCCCTCAACACGGCGCGATCCGGCGCGCCCCAGGTTCGGACTGGGGATATCCCCAGCGCGGGCTATCACCGGCCTGGCGTCAACCCGCCAGACCCGGTGCGGCAGGATGTCGATGATCCTCCACTCCGGCCGCTCGCAGGTTTCGCGGGTGAAGTCGTAGGGCACGAGGGGCAGTTCACCTCACTCGGGGCCGTGATGGCTGCCGGAAGCCGGAGCAGGTCACGACCTCGGCGGTGACCTCGAGCCGGGCGGGCAGCGGCCGGCACTCCCGGACACCACAGATGCAGCCGAACACGATGGTGCTCCCGGCCGGCCGACGGAGCCGCGCGATCCAGAGGTGCGGGCGTGGAGTGCGGAGGCGTCCGGGTGTGGCGGTGTTGTGCCATGGCGGCCTTCCGCCCTTCCGATCCACTGTCACAGCAGCGGCTCCTGGCTCCAGTGTGCTCCCTGTGAAGTTCGCGACACCTTCAGGGAGTTGGTACAGCGGATGAGATCGAGATCAAGGACCGCGGCCGTCGCCGCGGCCGGCGCGGTGACGCTGTTGGCCACCGGGCTGCCCGCGGCCGCCGCGCCGGAGGCCGCCCGACCGGGGCCCGCCATCGCAGGGGTGTCAGGTGGCCCCGTACCCGGGCAGCGGACCGTCACGCTGGTGAGCGGGGACCGGGTCAGTTTCACCGGGAGCGGGAGCGGGATTCAGATCAGCGGGGTGAGTCCGGGCCGGGGCCGGGAGCACATCGCGTTCACACGGGTCAGGGTCGACGACCACGAGTACGTCATCGCCACGCAGGCCATCGCGGACGGGCGTGTGGACCGGCAGCTCTTCGACGTCACCGTGCTCGTCGCGCAGGGATACGACGATGCCGCCCGGTCGGACATCCCGCTCATCACGACGGCACAAGGCGGGCCCGCCCTTCGTGGCTCGGCCCAGCGGGAGACCTACCCGGCGCTCGGGCTGACAGCCCGTACCGTGCGCAAGTCGGAGGCGGCGACGGCCTGGCACGGCTTCCTCGCGGGTGCGGGCGGCGGCACGTCACGTACCGCCGCATCAGGGAAGCTGTGGCTCGACGCCAAGGTGGCGGCGAGCCTGGACCGGTCCGTCGCCATGACCGGCGCCCCCGAGGCATGGCGCAAGGGCCTCGACGGCAAGGGCGTGAAGGTCGCGGTGCTCGACACCGGTTACGACCCTGCCCACCCGGACCTGAAGAACAAGGTCACCGCTGAGCAGAACTTCACCTGGGACGAGAGCGTCGCCGACCGCAACGGCCACGGCACGCACGTCGCGTCGACCGTCGCAGGCAGCGGTGCCGCCTCGCAGGGCCGGTACAAGGGCGTGGCGCCGGGGGCGGACCTGCTCGTCGGCAAGGTCCTCGACGGGGGCGGCTCCGGATACATCAGCTGGATCCTCGAAGGGATGGAGTGGGCGGCCGCCCAGGACGCCGACATCGTCTCCATGAGTCTCGGCTCCAGTGTGCCCAGCGACGGCAGCGATCCGCTGTCACAGGCGGTCGAGACCCTGTCGGCCGGCGAAGGGCCGCTGTTCGTCGTCGCCGCAGGCAACGACGGCGCAGCGCGCACGATCGGCTCCCCGGCAGCGGCGCCCAGCGCCCTGACGGTCGGGTCGGTGACGAAGGAGGGCGCCATGTCCTCGTTCTCCTCCCGCGGTCCCGCGGTCGTCGACGGCGGCGTCAAGCCCGAGATCGCGGCGGCGGGGAGCGCGATCACCGCCGCCCGCGCGGCCGGGACCCTCGACGACGCCGCGGGCAGCGAGTTCTACGCGACGATCAGTGGCACGTCGATGGCGACGCCTCATGTCTCCGGCGCGGCCGCCATCCTCAAGCAGCGGCACCCTGACTGGAGTTCGCAGCAGCTCAAGGCGGCGCTGGTCGCCACGGCCGACCCCGTCGACGGCGCGGGCGTGTACGAGCAGGGCTCGGGCAGCGTGAACGTGCCCGACGCGCTCGCGTCCCGGGTCACCGCGAGCCCCGCGGCGGTCTCCGCCGAACTGGCCTGGCCCTACACGGGCGCTCCGACGCGCACGGTCACGTACCGTAACAGCGGCGGCAAGGACGTCCGGCTCAGCCTCTCCCTGAGCGGGAAGGCTCCGGTCGCGCTCACTTCGCGGCAGCTCACGGTCCCGGCCGGCGGTACGGCCTCCACGACCGTGCGGATCGACATGAGCAGGGTCTCCCCCGGCGCCCACAGCGCCTGGATCACCGCACGGGGCAGCGACGGCAGCACGGCGCGCACGCCCGTCGGAGTGGACGCGGAGGGGCCGAGCGCCACGCTCACCCTCCAACCCCCCGCGAAGCGGGCCGGCGTCGACGCGGCGTACACGAACCTCGTGGTGCAGAACGAGAAGACGGGTGAGTCGCAGCTCGTCGGCCTCACGACGGAGCCCGAGGAGATCCGGGTGCCGGTCGGCGACTACCGGGTCTTCGGCGGGGTGTGGGAGTACGTCGCGCACGGCGAGGCAAGCGTTCCCGAGACCTCGGTCGCCGTCGCACAGCGTGTCTCCCTGACCGGCGGCCGCACGCTGAAGGTCGACATGTCCGCGGCGAAGCCGGTCACCATGGGCATCGACGACCCGGAGATGCGGATCAACGAGCAGGGCTCGGCGACGGGAATCGTCTCGTCGACCGGGGCCGACCGGCCGACGACGGGGCTGGCCGCGCCGATCTTCGGCGGTGCGTACAAGTCGTACGCCGTGGGCAGCGCCCGGATACCCGGGCTGACGTACTTCTCGGCCGCGTCCTGGGAGCAGCCGTACGTCCTCGCGACGACGGTCGGCGGCGCCGCGGCCCCGGTGGACGTGCCGGTGCGGCTCGTGTCCTGGGGTCGGATGGACTGGGACCTGGAGAAGCAGGTCGTCGACGCAGGCAGCGGCGAGGACCTCACCGGCCTGGAGCTGAAGGATCGGATCGTGCTCTTCGAGACGGGCTGGTCCGTGCCCTGGGAGGAGCGGGACCGGCGCTACGCGGCGATCAAGGCGCAGAAGCCGGCGGCGATCCTGATGTCCGGCTACGCGTCGTTCGACGTGGCGGACCCGCCGCTGGGCGTCGACGCGCTCGGCGTGGCGCTCCTGCGCGAGCGGCTCGCCCAGGGAGAGGTGACGCTGCGGATCAAGGGCGAACGCAACGGCGAACGCACCTACTTCACCTTCCACAAGCACGACGACGGGGTTCCCGCAGGTGCGCACTGGCAGGACCGCCGCCGTGACCTGGCCGGTGTGGAGCACAGCTTCCGCACCACCGGATACCCGAACGACCCGAAGGGAATCTACGGCTGGGTGACCCACCAGGGTCTGCGGCTGGCACAGCAGTCGACGTTGTTCCGTGCCCCGCAGCGGATGACGGCGTACTACACACCGGACGTCCCGTGGACGACGGCCACGTTCGAGTACGCGATCGATGCCGACGGCCCGCTCGGGGTGCAGTACTCGAATCCGACCGTCTACCGCGAGGGACGTACGGTCAAGGACAACTGGCTGACCGGCCCGTTCAACCCGTCTCTTTCGGTGACCGGACCCGACGGCCGGGCGCAGGCCACGCGCGACGGGGACAAGCTGCGCCTCGCGCTGCCGATGTTCTCGGACGCAGCGGGTCACCGGTCGGATCCCGCGAGGGATCTGGAGTCGGGTGAGACGGTGCTGCGCGAGGACTCCGGCAGGGTCGTCGCACGCAACGACCAGCCGGGGCAGGGCACATTCGACGTGCCGCGTCGAGGGCAGTGGTACGAGCTGGCGTCGACGGCACACCGCGACCATCCCGACTGGTCTCTTGGTACGCATGTCACGGACGTCTGGCGGTTCCGCTCGGAGCACACCACCGACGAGAGCCCGCTGCCGCTCCTCGACACGCGCTACGACATGGCGGGGCTCGACGGCGACAACTCGGTGCCGGAGGACCGGGAGTTCACGTTCGGGCTGGAGATCGGGCGTCAGGCGGGTGTGCGCGGCGGTGCGGACGTGGACCGGGTGTCGGTGCAGTACTCCACGGACGACGGCGCCACGTGGCAGGTGGCGCGCGTCGGCGGACGGGGCGACGAACGGCGGGTGACCGTACCGGCGATGAAGACCGGCTGGGTCTCTCTCAAGGTCACCGCCGAGGACCGCTCGGGCGCATCGGTCACGGAGACCGTCACCCGGGCCTACCGCGTCGGCTGCCCCGAGTACTGGTGCTCGTACGCTCCGACATGGCCCCACTGGCCGACACGATGACACGCGGCTGACGAGTGCTGCGGGCCGCCCTTCGGGGTGCCCGCAGCGCTTCGGCGCCAGAGGACGTCGCCCCATGTCCCCGGCTTTGAACTGCCTTTTCGGCAGCACTACTTGATGCCTGTCGGGACATCAGGCGGGACTGCCCTGGGGGGCGGCCAGCCAGCGCCGGATCACCTGCAGACACACGGTCGCGGCCACGATCAGACGACGCTGTTCGCTCCCTGCCGACCGGTCCGATTCGACTCTGTACTGTTGCAGGCCGTCGAGAGAGCGGACGCTCGAGACCGTCACCCGCCCGACCTCGCAGTCGATGTGGTCCCGCACCAGCCAGGTCTTCCCCAACAGGGCGGTACGGGTGAAGCGCAGCGTGTCATTCCCGCTGCGGATGTCGAGCAGTCGGGTGTGGTTGACACGGCCAGGCGCGTAGACCTCGCCGATCGGCCGGCCCCCGGCGTCGGTCAATTGGAAGCGCGGCCGGGCGAGTGCCCTTCGAGAGACCAGGTCGACTCCCAGCAAGTGTCGGTTCCCGAGGCCCCGGAGGGCATAGGCGAAGGTGCCGCGTTCATGGAGGTGCGCCAGGACCGTGCCGTCCTCGGCTGCGAGGTGCATCTTGGGACCGTGGTAGGTCCGCAGAAGAGACCGCCGCGGCTCGGCAAGGATCACCGTGCGCAGGCTGAACAACTCGTCAACCGGTTCCAGCTCGTCGCCGCCCATGCCGTAGCCCCTCCGCCGTCGCTACTCGCTGCGTGACGCCGAGTATGACGCTCAACCCCGCACCGAGCACCGCCCTGTACGAGTCCTCCACCCGCCCGGCACGGGCCGCCGTGGCGGGCTCACGAGACAGGCGGTGACGACGGCTTCTGTCGTGCGGCGCGGAGGGATGGCGAGGCGCGCGTCGGGCCGGGAAGGGTGGATCAGTAGGCGGAGTCGACGTTGTCGATGGAGCCGTACTTGTCGGCCGCGTAGTTGGCCGCGGCCGTGATGTTGGCGACCGGGTCGGTCAGGTCATGCGGGGTGCCGGCGACGTGGTAGGCGTCGAAGGTCGGCTGGATGACCTGGAGCAGGCCCTTCGACGGCGTGCCGTTCTGCGCGTTCACGTCCCAGTTGTTCTGGGCGTTCGGGTTGCCGGAGGACTCACGCATGATGTTGCGGTGCAGGCCCTCGTAGGTGCCGGGGATGTCCTCGGCCTTCATGATGTCCAGGGCTTCCTTGATCCAGCCGTCGAGGTTGTCGGCGTACTGCTTCTTCGCCTTCTTCGCCGCAGGAGCGTCCGCCGCTGACACCTGGAGCGCCGAGACATTCGCCGGTACCGGGGCAGCCTGAGCGGGCGACGGGGCCAGCGTGAGCGCTGCTGCTGCGGCACCCGCGGTGGCGATGCCCGCGACGGACAGCTTGCGGAATCGGGCGATGCGGCTGGTGGTGTTCTGCGTGGGGGCGGTCATACGCGAGTAACTCTCCCTCTGGGGACGACGTGGGGATGCCGACCGAATGCGGTGCGGCGGAAGCGGAGCTGCTCTCCGCGAGGCGGCTGGGCGGACGAGCGAACTTGCTCTGCTGTCCGGCAGGCACCGGGATCCCCGGAACGACAGCCATGGTTAGGGGCGCTCCGAGTGCAGCGCAAGGATGTGACGTACTACCCCACCGCATAGCAAATGTCCGGAATGACCTGCCGCGGGCCACTGGGGCACGGGATCACGGGACCCCCGCGTACTACCTTCCTTAGGACGTGACGTGGCTCTCGTGCGGGGCGTCACAGCCACGGCGCCCGTTCTGGCGACCTCATGACTCACCGGTCGGAGCAGCTCACGCTCCGTGCATGGCGGAGCGTCGGCATCCTGCAGGGCCCCTCCGGGGCAGTTCGAGGGTGCTGTGGCCGTGCGAATGTGACCGATTGGCAACAGGATGACCGGATGAGCAACTTTCTGACCACCTCGATCCTCTAGGTGCTCGACATGATCAGACGCGGGTAAGAGGCCGAAACGATGAATGCAGTACCGGTGGACGGGACGTCCCCCAGCGGGTCGGAGAGCCGGCAGACGCCGGCCGGTGAGGACGTTGTGCCGGCGGAGGGTACGGACGCCGGCGAGAAGGGCGGGCAGGCACGTTCCGCCGCCCGGGAGGAACCGACGCTTGCAGCGGAGGCGGGCACCGGTGCGGGCACGGCGCCGGAGGCTGACCCGGAGAGGGAACCGGAGCACGCGCCGAAGCCCGGACCGTCAGTCGGCCGCGAGGCCGACGCGGGCCCCGGTGACACCGCGCACCAGCACGAGGCCGCCCCTGAGCCTGAGCCGCAGTCCGAACCCGCACCGGCACCGGCACCGGCGCCCTCGCCCCTGGCTGCACCGGAACCCGCCCTCACCCCCTCACCGGGCGCCCTCCGTCGCCATCCGGAACCGACGCGGGAGGCCACACCGCCCGCGCTCGATCTGCCGGCGCAGCTCACCAGCGCTCCCCCGCTGCCCGAGCCCGCGAAGCGGAGCCTCATGCGGCGGATCGGTGTCTGGACTCCGCTCGTCCTGCTGCCGGCCGTCGCCTTCATGGCCGTGCAGACGCTGCGACCGCTGCCGGAGCCCACCCTCGGCGGAGCCGAGACCTCGTACGCGCTGCCGGGCCGGTTCGAGATCCCGTGGCCCGACCACGGGCAGGGAGCGGTCCATATTCCGGGGACCGGCCAGGTCGCCGTCTTCGGTGCGCAGAACCCGGTGCCGACGGCCAGCGTCGCGAAGATCATGACGGCGTACGTCATCCTCAAGGAGCATCCGCTTGAGAGGGGCGAGGAGGGGCCGCGGATCACGGTGGACGCCAAGGCCGTCGCGGACGGGACGGCGAAGCACGAGTCCAGGATCCAGGGTCTGAGGGCGGGGACCACCTTCAGCCAGCAGGACATGCTCAAGATGCTGATGATCCCGTCGGGCAACAACGTCGCCCGGCTGCTGGCCCGGTGGGACGGCGGGGGCGACTCCACGGAGGCCTTCGTGGCGAAGATGAACGCGGCGGCCAAGGATCTCGGGATGCACGACACCACCTACACCGACCCCAGCGGGCTGGACCCCAAGACCGTGAGCACGGCCGTCGACCAGCTGAAGCTGGCAGAGGCGGTCATGAAGTACGACGTTTTCCGGGCGATCGTCGCCATGCCGAACGCCACGATCAAGGGGCTGCCGGAGCCCCTGCACAACAACAACGCCAGCCTGCTCCTCGCCGGGGTGAGCATCAGGGGCATCAAGACCGGTTCCAGTACGCCGGCGGGCGGCACGCTGGTGTGGGCCGCGTACAAGACCGTCGGCTCGCAGACGCCGCTGATCCTCGGCTCGATGATGGGCCAGCGGGTCGACGGGCCCGACCCCGACGCCATCAAGAGCCTGGCCCTGGTGAAGTCCAACAGCGAGAAGGTCGTCGCGGCCGTCCGCGCTGGTCTCACGTCCGTGACCGTCATCTCGAAGGGTCAGGTCGTCGGGCACGTGGACGACGGACTGGGCCGACGTACACCTGTGGTGGCTGCGAAAGACCTGCAGGTCGTCGGCGTACCGGGTCAGCAACTGGACGCCGTCCTGAGCGGCAACGGCAAGGCGCTCCCCCGCTCGGCCGCGGCCGGCACCGCGGTCGCCACGCTGACCGTGGGCAGCGGGCCTGGGGCCACGTCGATCCCGGTGACAGTGCAAACGGATCTGACGGAGCCCACTTTCACCGACAAGCTCACCCGCCTCGGCTGACGGGCACCGCTGCCCCGAGTCCACGCCGCCGGCCTCGCGCAGGTCCCGCGGCGATGCAGGGGTGCCGAGCACCGCTGCATCGTCGCCCGTCGCTGGTGGGGCGGCTGCAGAGAGCGCCCGTCGCTGGTGTGGCCGCCGCGCCCATACGCCGACGACGTGGTCGGCGGTCCGGCCGGCCCCGCCCTCCACCCTCCCCCGACGGGTCGGGGCCGGCGCGGCGCCGGCGGGCTGGTGTCGGCGCGAGAGCGCCGGGCTGGATGGGAGCCGGGACACAGCCGGGCCAGCGCGACGGGCACGGGGGAAACTCCACGTGCCCACCCTCGCCGTCGGCGGTTGCAGCCTGCGGCTTCATCGGAGCACCGGGCTGCGACGGTTCACAGGGAGTCGGGTACTTCTGGGGCGAAGCAACCGGGCTGGGACGGGAGCGATGGTCGCTCCGAAGCGGCCGGAGACGGCTTCTGGCGCCAGCACGGGCCAATGGCTGCCGCCGGGTTCGTAGGCGGGCTTGGTGGCACCGAGACCGACGAGACGCTTATCGGCGGTAGGAGGACGAGCTCGTCGTTGGTCTGGTCCGAAGCCCGGAAGGACTCAGCCGTATGGACGACGTACTTCGTCGTGCCATCGGTGCTCATCCCCGCGGAGTCACCGAGGGCCTGGGTGACCTTCCAGCCCAGGGCAGTGACGTGGAGCCGGCGAGGGCCTTCCGTCATGGCCCCAGAAGGCCGCGCACCTCACTGGGCCCGCAGCAGCCGTGCCGGCGTTCTTCGCGTTGACGGTCACCGGGTCCGCTTCTGGTTGACACCGATGACGTAGCCGTTGGGGTCGGTGAAGTAGAAGAGTTTGTCGCCGTGGTGCTCCATCACGTCCTTCTGGACGGTGACCCAGGAGCGGATGCGCTCGACGTACGTGTCGAAGTCGTCCACGGCCAGGTAGAACATGCCGAACGCGCCGACCGGGGTGTCCTTCAGGACGGGCAGCCAGCCGCGCAGGTGCTCGTCTCGGTAGACCATCAGCGCGAACTCGCCGTCGAAGAGCAGGATGCGCAGGTCGTCGTCCGGGTCGTTGCCGGCAGGCAGGGCGGTGAAGCCGAGCTTCTCGTAGAAGTCCACAGTCGCCTGGGTGTCGGAAACACCGAGGCACGGGGCGATGGCGGGCGGCTTCATGAGGATCACTCCTTGAACGGGGACGCAAGCAGGAAGGGGCGGAACTCCTCGCGAGCGCTTGGGCCTGTTCTGAGAAGTCATGGCGGAAGCATGGCCTCCGTATAGGACAGGACGCGTCCTAGATCCAGTGACCCGCCGGGTTGTTCACACGGGTGACGGGCACCGGCCTGTGCCGGTATCGGCTCGGATGGCGATCGCAACGCCGCCCCAGGATCTCCCTCCCGGATACCGCCCAGCCGCCGGAGAGTTTCACGGTCGCCCGGGTCGCACCAGCCACGGACCTCCGCTGGGCGGAAGCGGTGGGACGACCCAGGACATCCGATTGATCCGCGCGACCTGCAGTAGTTCCCGACGAGGCGCGTCGATCCTCCGGCACCTCACCACCCGCAGTAGCCACTTATTTGTGGGTACTTGGCGGTGTGCGGCAACGGGGTGATCCTGATGAAGGGCGGCCGGAGGGCCACCGGAGCCGGGCGAGAGGTGGGGTGACTGTGCGATGTGTCAGGAGGCCGACTGGGTGTCGGTGAGCCTCTCCAAGCGGCGGTGGCCCCAGTCGGAGACGGGAGCCAACGCCTCGGAGAGTTCCCGGCCGAACGTGGTCAGGGAGTAGAAGGTCTTCAGCGGAAGCACGTCGTACACCTCCCGGTACACGAGCCCATCGGTCTCCATCTCGCGCAGCGCCTGAGTGAGCACTTTCTCGCTGAGGCCCGGCAGCCGCCGGCGCAGTTCGCCGGGGCGGTGCGGACCGGATTCCAGCAACCAGAGCAGAGTCGTCTTCCACTTCCCGTCGATCACAGCGATCGCGGCGGTTACCCCGCAGACATTCAGGTCCTGAGCACGACTGCGCGTCACTTTCTCCCCATTCATTCCATGTTGCCGATACATCAACGGAGTTGAGTCATGTCCCTACACACTGAACAGTCTGCCGTCACCGTCCTCGGTCTGGGACCGATGGGCCGAGCCCTGGCGGGCGCGTTCCTGGACGCCGGTCTGCGCACCACGGTCTGGAACCGGACCCCGGGCCGGGACCAGGAGCTGGTCGCGCGGGGTGCGATCAGCGCCCGGTCGGCGGAGGAAGCGGCTGCCGCGAGCAGGCTGACGGTGGTCTGCGTGGTGAACTACGACGCGGCGGACACCATTCTGCGGCGCGAGGCGGTCACCGACGCGCTCAAAGGGCGCGCGGTGGTCAACCTGACCGCAGACACGCCGGACCGGGCCCGGGATGCCGCGGCCTGGGCGGCCGAGCACGGCGTTCGCTATCTGGACGGCGCGATCATGACCCCGACCCCGACCATCGGCACTCCGGCCGCTGTGTTCATCCACAGCGGCCCGAAAGATCTCTACGACGAGCACCAGTCGGTCCTGGAGGCGCTGGGCGGCACCCATACCCACCTCGGTGAGGAGATCGGCCGGGCGGCGGCATACGACATCGCGCTGCTCGACATCTTCTGGACCTCCATGGCGGGCTATGCCCACGCCCTGGCGGTCGCGCGAGCGGAGGGGATCACCGCGCGCGAACTGGCGCCGTTCGCCAAGGGGATCGGCGACATACTCCCGCCCATCTTCGAAGGGCTCGCGGAGGAAGTGGATCACGGTACGTTCTCCGGCGAGGGCAACCCTCTCACCTCAGCGGCGTCGTCCATGACCCATATCGTCCACACCTCCGAGGCCCACGGCATCGACGCGAGCGTGATGCGCGGGGCGGAAGGCATGGCCCGCCGAGCCATCGGGCTGGGCCACGGCACTGACGGGTTCATGCGGGTCACCGAACTGCTCGGTCGCCGCTGAGGAAGCCTACGGACCCCCACTCCGCGAGCTGCCGGGGCACACAACTGCTCCGGCCGGCTCAGTTCTTGCTGCCAATGCACAAGCCGCGCGCTGCAGTCGGCAGCCGCTCCGTGCCATCGGAGGCGCGTAAACGCGGCGTGGTCACTCGCCTCCACCCAAGATGGTGGGTGCGGTCATGGAACTGCAGGGCGCGGCGGCCGCCAACCGCGTGCGGGGGCGGAACCTGCTGAGCACGGCCGGACGGTCTTCCTGACTGTGCTGCATCCGTCGGCGATGCCGCGGGCTCGGACCGCCGCCGGAACTGGCCGGCGGGCCGCGCTCGCCGGCCTCGGGGAGGCGGCCAGACTGCCGACGTCCCGGCTGAGGTGCGTAACGCTCCCCATTGCCGATCCCGGTACGGGGATGCCGCCGGCCGCCTCCGATAGAGCTAGCGGAACCCTCCAAGTCCGGCTCGACATCATTGTGACAGGTCAAGATCACCGTGTTCATCCATGCGGCTGCAGACTTGCAGGACGGGGTGGCCGAGGCGGCCGCCGCGTCCTTGTCCGTGACGACACCTGGGGCACCACACCGTGAGCGAACGCGTCATTGCGCCCAAGAACCGGGGCTTCCTGTTCCTCGACTCCCATCCTGCCGGCTGCCGGCAGCTGGTGGACGAGATGTGGCAGGCCGTCCCTGCCCCGGTCACCGCCGGGCACGAAGGACCGGTGGCTCTGGTCATCGGCTCGTCCGCCGGGTACGGCCTCGCCGCTACGATCGCGGGCCTGGCCCGTGTCGGTATCCGCGGCATCGGTGTGTGCTTCGAGAAGGCGCCCGCGCGCCGCACCGGCACGGCCGGCTGGTATCGCACCGCCGCCACCGCCCGGCTCGCCCGACAGCACGGCCGGGACATGGTCTTCCTCAACGGCGATGCCTTCAGCGATACGGTGAAGGAGCAGGTCGCCGACCTCCTCACCGAGCGGTTCGGGGGACGGCTCGACTACCTGATCTACTCAGTGGCCGCGCCTCGCCGCACCGACCCGGACACCGGTGACGTGTATGCGTCGGTCCTCAAGCCGGTCGGTTCGCCGTACACCACCAAGACCCTCGTCTTCGACGAGCACGGTGCCCCGGAGGTGAAGGAGGTCACCACCGCGCCGGCCGAGGGCGACGACATCGACCAGACCGTGGCGGTGATGGGCGGCACCGACTGGGAACGCTGGATCACGTTCCTGGCCGACCGCTCCCTGCTCGCCGACGGCTTCGCCACCGCCGCCCTGTCCTACATCGGATCGCCCCTCACCGCGGCGATCTACCGGCAGGGCACCATCGGCGCCGCAAAGTCCCATCTGGAGGCCACCGCACGCACGTTGGACGAGCGCCTCGGCAAGACTTTGGGCGGCCGGGCCGTGACTTCGGTCAACGCCGCTGCCGTCACCCAGTCCTCCACCGCCATCCCCGGCATCGCCCTCTACGTCGGGCTGCTGCGCGGCGTCCTCGGCGACGACATGGTGGCCCCGATCGGTCAACTGGTGGAGCTGTGGGACCAGCTGACCGGCGCTCGCCCCCTCGACCTCGACGACGAGGGCCGGGTCCGCCTCGACACCTGGGAACTCGACGCCGCCGTGCAGAACGCCGTCGCCGAACGCTGGAGCACCGCCACCAGCGGCACCATCACCGAACTCGCCGACCTCGACTGGTTCAGCGACGAAGTCCGCCGCCTGTACGGCTTCTCTGTCGCCGGCGTCGACTACGCCGCCCCCGTCGAAACCGACATCCCATGGCCGACTCCCACGACCTGACCACAGCACGAACGCCCCTGCCGCAGCGACTACTTCCCCGGCCGCCCGTGCGCCGCGATCTCAACTCAGCACGCAGAACCTGACAGAGACGTCGTGGCTGACCGCGCCGCGCAACGCGTCCGGGGACAGGACCTGGGAAGCCGGCCAGGCGCGGACTTGGCCGCGCCGGGGCCCCGATCAACACTCGCCTGGTGGCCAATCCGCGTGGCTGGGGCCTTCTACACCACCCTCAGGCCGTGGAATGCTCGGCCCGCCGCTTTCAACAGGCGCCGCCGGGGCGCCCGAGGCCTCACGGCCGAACCAGTGACAGTAGGGGGCGGCGCCGGCGGCCGCCGCACGCGTGACGCGCGATCGGTGTCCTGCAGAACCCACTGGACCCGGCCTTTCCCCGCCGGCGCTCCCTGTCCCCTCGCCCGGGGCCACGCGGTCGCCCTGGTCGGGCGTACCCGGGGACGCCCGACCAGGGCGTAGGCGACGCAGACCAACTGAGCCCCGGCGCCGAACGGGGGGTGATCAGGTACACCGGTACCCGGTCAGCGATAGGGTCCGTGACCTTCCACGCCCGGCAGCGGTAGCCGCCCACGGCGCCGTGGAGTCGCGAGGCTGACGGCGAAGGCAGCAGCCCGCACCTGGTCGAGCCCGGAGCACTAGGGCGTTTCCTTCGGATCACCTTGATGACCAGATGAAGATGGCGGCGAGGTGGAGCCCGGCGAGGTAGATGGTGGCGGTCTTGTCGTACCGGGTGGCCAGGCCGCGCCATTGCTTGAGCTTGTTGATGCAGCGTTCGACGGTGTTGCGGCGCTTGTATACCTCGCGGTCGAAGGCCGGTGGTCTGCCGCCGCGGCTGCCCAGCCGCTTGCGGTTCGCGGCTTGGTCGGGGGCTGCGGGATCACGGCCCGGATCCCTCGGCGCCGCAGGTGAGTACGGATCGCGCGGGACGAGTAGGCCTTGTCCGCGAGGACCACGTCTGGCGTCGTTCGTGGTCGGCCGACCGGTCGGGGAACCCGGATCCGGGCCATGACCTGCTCGAACGCCGGCGCGTCGCCAGCCTGGCCTGGCGTGATGACGAAGGCCAGAGGCCGGCAGCGGCTGTCCGCGGCGAGGTGGATCTTGGTGGTCAGTCTGCCACGTGAGCGTCCGAGGGCATGGTCGTCCGGCTCGTCGGCCGGGGCCCCTTTTGGCGGGCTCCGGCGGCATGTTGGTGGGATCGGACGATGGTGGAGTCGACCGAGACGACCCAGTCGAGGTCGCCTTCGGCGTCGGCCTGGGCGAGCAGAGCTGTCAGGAGGCGTTCCCAGGTCCCCTCGGCCGCCCACTTCCGAAGCCGGTTGTGAACGCCCTTCCACGACCCGAACACCTCGGGCAGGTCCATCCACGGCGTTCCGGTCCGGTACTTGAACGAGATCGCGTCGATCACCTGCCGGTGATCCCGCCACCTACCGCCACGTCTCGGCGTCCGGTCCGACAGCAACGGCTCGATCCGCGCCCACTGCGCGTCAGTCAACGACACACATCAACCAACGATCAGATGATCCGCTGGAAACGGTTCATCGTTGTTGCATGTCAGACCAGCCCGAAGCCCCTCCGGATGACACCGTATTCCCCAGGCGTTTCCCAGCACGTGTAGTGGCGGCCAAGAAGATCGGGCAGGTCAATCCCCAGTTGCTCTGCCAGCCCGGCGGCACCGGTCTTGGATGTCCGAGAGGGGTCATCGGCAACTTGACAGTGGGCAGTGGCGCCCCGCAGTTCGATAACTACGTACTCCACGCGCCTGTCGGCGCTGACCACCGATTCCTCGTGGTCCTGCTCGTGCCGGGCATCTATAACCTGCCCACAGAGACCGCAGCGCAAGTTGTTTTGTGAGGCATCCACGGCAGGCATCGTACGGCTTCCTCGAACACGTGCGGCCGCCCGCCGTCCCCACCCCGGAACAACCGGGCATCGGCTCGCAAGCCGCCTGCACTCCCATCGCTGATCCGAAGGAAACGCCCTATAGCCGGGTGCAGCAGTGTCGTTCACCCCGATGGCGGGCGGCGCATCCGGTGTCCGTGACCGACCCCCTTCATGATCGTTACCCGCAGTGGCGGCGTCTGAGGGCGGCATCCCCGCCACCTTGAGTTTGGGGAGGAATGACGAGTGGGTGGCTGGATCAGCATCGGTCTAGGGGCTGCGGCAGTCCTGTGCCCGCTGCCGCAGTACGGCGACGTGGCCGTCGTCATGGAGCACACCCCCACCGGCGATCGCCTGGTGGTGTGCGCCCCGGATGTATTGATCGACATGGGCTACGGCGATGTGGCACCCGAAACTCCGCAACCCACGTGCACACGCCCGCCGACGTCTCCACCGCCCGCGTCGCCGCCGTCTCCACCGACTCCGGCCCCGTCAGTGCCCGAGCGGGCGGCGCCGGAGCCGCCCGGACCCGTACTCTCGCCTCCGCCGAAAGCGGCCCTGGTACCCGCCGCACCGGCGCTCCCCGTTCCCGGCCCGGAACCGACACCACCGGCAGACCACGTGCCGAGCACCACCCCCACCCCGACCCCGGCGTCGGCGCACGCGGCCATGGCGCCTCAAGCCTTCCGGTGGGTGCCGCGCTCGCAGTACACCGGCGGTCCGTCGCGCCCGGCTCCGGCCGGCATCTCGATGACCATGTCCACGGTCGTGGTCACCCTGCCGGCCGTTCTGGCCGCAGCCGCCCTGCGGCCGGGGTCCCGTCGCCGCGCCCGTGGCTGACCACCGTTTCCCCGGCGGGTCGGCTGGTCCGCGACCGGCCCACCGTGCCTGCCTCTGCTTCGTTCACGTCGCTTCGCTCGTCCTGGAGTTGTGCAATGCCGGAATGGCTCGTCTACACCCTGGCCTCGGTCCTGGTCTGCGTTCTCGTCGTCACGGCGACCGTCGTGCGGCACCGCCGCGTAGCGGTCGACGAGGACACCTCCGAGACACCGGACGTGCTGGAGTACATGGTCATGATGGTCGGCGTCGTCTACGCCATCGTGCTCGGTCTGGCGATCGCCGGCGTGTGGGAAGCCCGTAACGCGGCCGAGGACACCGTTCAGCGCGAGGCTCAGGCCCTGTACGAGATCGACCAACGCCTGGACGTCTACCCGGCCGCCTTCCGGACGCAGGTCAAGGAGCACATCGACGCCTACGCCCGGCATGCCGTCACCGCCGAATGGCCCGCTCTGAAGGACGGCACGCCCGTCGACGGCACCGGCGCCGAGCTGCTGGGCCGCATCCGGAGCGACATCGCTCACCGCACCCCGGCCGACGAACTCCAGGCCCAGGCCTACCAGCCGCTCCTGGACCAGGTGGCGGCCGCGGACGACGCCCGCCACCAGCGCCTGGACACTTCCGGCACCACCCTGCCCGCCGCACTCTGGTTCGGCCTCGTCGCCGGCGCCCTGGTCACGCTCGGCCTGCTCTACACCCTGCAGATCCGCCGCTCCGCGCGCGAATTGCTGCTGGCCACCACCTTCAGCGCCCTCGTGGTCTTCCTGCTCTTCCTCGTCTGGAGCTTCGACGCGCCCCTCGGCCACTCCGGAACGGACTCGGCACAGCCCCTGAGCGACCTGCTCACCACCGCAGCCTGATCACGCCTATGGGCATGCACCGATGGGCACGTCCAAAGTCGCCGTGCCACCCACAGCGTTGCCTCACAGGCGCTTCGCGCTGCGCAGGGTCTTGGCGTAGTAGCCGTTGCCGTCCAGTCGTGAGACTCCACCGATGTCGCCGATGGTGGGTCCGTTGACCTCCTCGCGGCTGGAGACGAAGATCAGGTGCCCTTCGGTGTCGTGGCCGAGGACCATGCCCACGTGGTCGAGCCGTTGTCCGGTGCGGGCGTCCAGCTTGAAGAAGACGAGGTCGCCCGGCTGCAGCTGGTCGATGGTGGAGGGCCGGTCCTGTGCCGAGATGCCGGTCAGCGGCATGACGTCCGCGCCCTGCCGGGAGCGTGCCATGCCGTTGGCGGTGCGCGGCAGGCCGTCGCCGGACTTGTCCGAGGACATCAGCGGGTAGCGCGCGCGGTAGCCCAGGACCATGCGGATGAAGCCGGAGCAGTCCAGGGACCGGGCGCGCATGGCTTCCGGCGTACCGACGGTGCCGTCCCGGAAGGGATACGGGGTGCCGAGATAGTCGTAGAAGTCCGATTGCTCGAGGCGCAGGTCACCGCCCTCGGCTCCGGAGGTGTTCAGCGGGCCGAAGTTCGCGTCGCCCGCGTACGCGAGGCCGTCGGCGTCCTTGCGCTGCGGGGAGCCCGCCACGTACTGGAAGGCGAAGGCGAAGAGGTCGTCCGCCTTGCTACCGGCGTACTGCGCGTACCAGTCCTGGAACCACTTCTGCTTCTCCGCGCCCTTGGACCAGCGTTCGGGCATGAGCCGGACCCAGTCCGTCGTGGAGACCTTGGACGCCGTGGAGGTCGGCTCGGCGAAGGTCCGTGCCGGGCCGGTCAGTTTCGCGGTGCGAGCTCCGTCGGTCAGGACCGCCTTCACCTGGCCGTCGGCGCCCCGGAGCACGCTGCGCGCGGGGTTCTCCAGCCGGGACCACCGTTCCCCGGCTGCGTCCTCGGACGGGCCGGCCTGCCCGGTGTTCCCGTTGAGTACACCGACGTTGCGTACTTCGGTGACGCCCTGCTCCTCCTGCTTGCGCAGTTCCAGGGTGAGGTATCCCGAGGTCGCGACGAGCGCGAGAACCGCGAGGCCCGATACGAGCGGGCGTGACTTCTTCTTCCCTGCCATGGTTCTTCCTCGATTCTCAGGCGGCGGGCATGACGCCGAGCAGCAGGCCGGCGGCGACGACGATGTAGGCGAGGAGGGAGACGGAGGCCGTCGCCAGCAAGGTCGGCCCCTTGGGCTGACGGACCAGCTGGTAGGCGATGAGGCCGGGGACGATGAATCCGAGGGTCTGGTTGCCGTACAGCAGCGGGAACTCGAGCGAGAGCACGATCATCACCGTGGCCTGCAGCAGCACGCCCAGGAGGACCACCGCGGCGAACAGCCTCTTGCCGTAAAGGATCACCAGTCGCTGCATGACCTTGGTGCCCGCGTACGTCAGTGCGGTGACGCCGACGACCATGGCCGCCCGCTGCAGATCCTCGATGAGGGTCAGGGCGAGCCAGCCCGGTGTGATCATCCCGCCTGGGGAGAGATTGGTGGTGAGGTAGCACAGCAGGGAGAAGAACAGACCTATGGCGATGCCCAGGGCGGCCATCTCGGGGGTCAGGGCGGCGGTGGTCAACGGGGGCTCCGGGCGCGTGTACGGGTGGTGAAGCAGGACGGTCGCAAGCGGCCGGCGGCCGTCCGCTGATCGGGGTCAGAAGTGCGAAGTCGGTCGGTCGCCCTCGTGGACGGGGTCGTGGAACCAGCCGAAGGAGTCCTCGGTTCCGGGTCCGCGCTGCCCGTCCACGGGCCCGCGTTGTGCGGTGAGCGGCCCCGGCTCGGGATGCACGTCGGGGACATGGGCCGGGATCCGTGCCAGCGGGATCTCGTGGGTCTGGAACGTCTGGTGGCGCTCCTCGTACGCCACGGGGTACGGGGCATAGGGGTCCAGGCGCGCGGGCTGGGCGGCCGCATCGGGCGCCCCGTCAGGCGCCGCGTCCGGACCGATCGCGGAACCGGTGTCGTCGGCCGGGAGTCCGGCCAGGTACTCCAGGAGTTCCTCGCCCTGGCCGTGGATGTTGCCGATGGCGACGAGCGAGGAGTCGTCGGGCATCCGGCCGAGCACGGCGGGCATGAAGTCCTCGGTCGGGCGACGCTCGCCGCCCAGGTCGACCGCCCTGTCCCGCCAGGGGGCGGGTATGGCGTCGATGGCGCTCTTCGAGGGGTGTCCGATGACGAAGACGTTGTCCGGCCGCAGGTCGGGGATGATCTCGCCCATCTGTCCGTTGCGTTCGACGCGGTCGGGCCGGCAGTTGATGACGACGTTCACAGGGCGGCTGATGGCCCCGAGGTCGAGGAGCTGGTTGACGTTCATCAGCGTCGACTCGGGGTCGTTCGCCGCGAAGACGTTGGCGAACGCGAGGCGTTTGCCCTCGGGCGTCACGTAGCGTTCCACGGACAGGACACCCGGGTCCGGGGGCGCGTCGTACATGCCCTGCAGGGCCACCTGCCGCTCCACGCCGAGCAGCTCCGCCACCGCCAGGGCGATCGCGACGTTCTCCTTGAAGGTGAACCAGCTGAAGCCGCGCAGCTCCTCGTCGGTGACCGACTCGGGGTCGGCGTAGACGAGCCGGCAGTCACGGGCGTCCGCCTCCTCCTGCAGGATGTGGAAGCGCTCCTTCTCCGCGGTGACGCAGATCCCGTTCTCCGGCATCGAGCGGCACAGGGATCGGGCCACGTCGTCCAGGGTGGGGCCCATCTCGGCGAGGTGGTCCTCGCGCACGTTGCACAGGACGCCGATGGTGGAGCGGATCAGCTTGCTCTGGTTGACCTCCTGCAGGGCCGGCATGACGGCCATGCACTCGATGACGAGGGCGTGGGGCCGGTAGGTGGCGGCCCGGCGCACGATGCCGATCTGTTCCACCACGTTGGCGATGCCGAACTTGCGGTAGACCGGTTCCTCGGTCGCGTCGGGGTGGATGAAGCGCGCTGCCGTGCCCGTCGTCTTGGCGACGGTGACGAGACCGCCGCCGCGCAGGGCGCCGGCGCACAGCCGGGTGATGGAGGACTTGCCCCGGATGCCGTTGACGAGCACCCGGGTGGGGATGGTGTGCAGGGCGGCGTAGTGCCTGCGCTGTTCCACGATGCCCGCGATCAGCAGGAACACCCCGCCGGTCAGCAGGACGAAGTAGAGGTAGAGCACGGCCTTGTCACCTTCCGCCGACGCTGGGCCGGGCATCCGCCGGCCGGCGCGCCTGGTTGTGTCTGTGGGCCTGCGCCTGCTGACGCAGGAGTTCGAGGCTGCGGACGACGGCGCCCACCTCGTCCTGGTATCGGGGGTAGAGGACGGTCTTGAGGTCGCCGTCCGCGAGCTTCTCGGCACTCGTGGCAAGAGCCCGCAGTGGTCGTACGACCACCAGGTAGACCCAGCCGAGGCAGAAGATGATCGCGGCCAGTCCGAGCATTCCGGCGAGCACGCTGCGGTCCTCGCGCTCGTGCGGGTCGATCTGGAAGCGCTCGGTGTTCTGCCAGCTGACGACGGTCCAGCCGATGTCGGCGGTGACGCCGCCGCCGGAGAACGGGGCCGCGGCGGCGACGGTGACACCGTCCCCTTCGCGGATGAGGAGGCCGTTCTCGACGGGACCCGCGCCGACCGGGACGCCGGCCGCCCGGACGAGGTCGGTCAGGGCGGTGCCCGGCAGCTTCTCGAACGCCAGGAATCCGTCGCTGGCCGCGATGGTCAGGCCGGCGGAGTCGACCACGCGGACGTCCCCCAGGCCGGGCCGCACCAGGAGCGAGTTGAGGAACTCCACTCTGATCTCGCCGACCAGGCTGCTGCCGTCACGCTCCGGTACCGGGGCGCCGGCCTGGATGACCGGCTCCTTGCCGCCCTGCCCGGACACGCGGACCAGCGGCAGATCCTCGCCACGGTTCCAGGCGTGCGGCTCGGCGCCCGCCTGGGCGGTGACGTGACCGTCGGCGTCGACGACGTAGAGGGCCTGGTAGCGGCTGTGCTTGGCCAGGGCGTCCTGGAGCAGGCGGCCGGTGGAGTCGTCGTCGGCCGCACCGATCAGGCGGGACGTGGAGACGAGGTCCGCCTGGGCCTCGTTGAGCGCCCTGCGCAGCCGGTCGGCGATCAGGTCGGTGCGGTCCCGCTGGTCGTTGACCATGGTGGTCGGCACGGTGACCGACGCGTCCGTGCGGTTCAGCAGCAGGCCGACGGGCACACACCACAGCAGCAGCAGAGCGGCCGTCACCACGAGCGGTCCGCGCCCACCGACCCGGATCCTCCTGCGGGGGGCTGCGTCGGCTCCGCTGTCGTCGCCGCCCAGCCGATGGCGCAGGCGCTCCAGGGCGATGCCGATCCGGGCGGCCTCTCCCCAGCGGGGCACCGAGACCGGCCGGGTCAGATCGCCGCGGGCGAGTCGGCGCGACTCCAGGAACAGCCGCAGCAGGGGTCGCTGCACGGTCCCCCAGAGCACGGTCACCGCGAGGAGTCCGAGCAGGACGAGGACGCCGGCAGCCGCCAGCCCGTACAGCTCGCGGCCCTGGTCGGCGGTCTGCTGCTGGACAACGGGCAGCAGGGCCACGACCGTCAGCCCGAGGCCGGCGGCGACGCTCGGCTTGTCCTCCGGGTCGGAGGAGGCGAGCGAGGCGTACCCGGCGGTGGCCACGCGGCCGTTGTACTCGCCGCCGATGAGGGTGCCGCTGACGCCGGGGTAGCCCCGCGAACCGGGCTCCTTGGCGCGGACGGGGTGCTGTTCGGTCCGCACCGCGGCCTGGTCGGCCAGTCGGCTCATCTGCTTGTGGAGGAAGGCCAGCTCCTGGCGTTCCTGGTCGGAGTTGAGCGCTTCGGCCCGCTCGAAGCCGGCCGTGGCGAGGACCTCGCCGTCCTCGGCCACCACCGCCATGCTGCGGAAGGGGCCGAGGTTGATGGCGGGCACGGACAGGCTGCTGGATGCGATCAGAAGCTGCTGCGGCCGGTCCTGCCAGTCCAGGACGACCATGGTCATCAAGCGCACGTCGCCGGTCTCCCGCCGCACCATGCGAGGGGTCAGGGCGTGCTCGCCGGTGAGTACGTCCTTGTCCAGCCAGGCGAGAGGAATCGTTTCTCCTCGCTCGGCGAGCACCTCTCCGCTCTCCAGGTCCAGCACGGTGGTGCCGGTCCACTTCTGGTAGGTCCGGCTCAGGTCCGACAGGATGCGTTCGGGCTTCACCGGGCGACCCGCGCTGAGCGCCGTGGCGGTGCGCTGCAGGTCCGTGACCCGCTCGTCGATCGAGGCGCGCAGAGCGATGGCGCCGTCCTCCGCGAAGTACTGCTGCGAGGACAGCACCGCCTTCGGCGCGACCGTGTCCTTGGTAGGGCCGAGCACCTTGGCCGTCAGGCCGGCCAGAGCGAGGATCAGCACGCACAGGACCGCGATCGGCGGACGGATGCCGCCGAGGAGCGGCATGTCCGCGCGCCTGCGGATCCGTCGCCGTCCTCCTCGCACGGAGTACGCGGCATTACTCGATGTCACTGCTGCTCTTTCCTGATTCCTACGGCCACACGAGGGGCCGCCACTGACGCGCGGCTTGGATGCCGTGGCCACGGACACGCGAAACGGTCGGTGTTGCGGCTCAGCTCTTCAGGGAGAGTTCGGCCAGGCCGTCGCCTCCCGAGCCTCCGCGGTTGAAGAGGAAGCCGCGTGTCCGCTCGGAGGCGAGGCGGTAGCGGGCGAGCCGGTCCTCGGACAGGCCGCCCGGGCTGTCGAGTGTCTGCCTGACATCGACGAGCCGGTGGTCCACGACGGCGCCTTCGGGGCGCTTCCCACCCGGCTCGACCTCGGGCGGGATGTCCACCAGTGTGGTGCGGTACCGGGCGGCGACGTCCCATCCGGAGTCCGTCTCCCGGAACTCGAACCAGCCGATCGCCCCCTCCTCGGTGAGCCCCGTGGGCGACGAGTGCCGGGCCACCTGGTTGCCCAGGCTGAAGGCGATCCAGGTGCCGTTCACCTTCTGGATCGGCTGCACCACGTGCGCGTGGTGTCCGATCACGAGATCGATCCCGGTCTCCTCGGTGATCCGCTCGGCGAGCTGCAACTGGGGGACGCTCGGCTCGTTGTAGTGCTCCAGACCCCAGTGGACCGAGAGGATCACCACCTCGGCGCCCTGCTTCCGGGCCCGGGCCTCGGCCTTCTTGATCTCGTCCGTGCCGATCCGGTTGAACGCCCAGCGTTCCTTCTCGGGCGTCGGATTGAGGAAGGACTCCCACGAGTAGGACAGGTGGGCCACCTTGACGCCCTTGACGTCGCGGATGTTGATCTTCTCCGCTTCCTCGGGAGTACGCGCCGAGCCGGCGTGACCGAGCCCCACCCTGTCCATGGTGTCCAGGGTGCGGCGGACAGCCTTCAGTCCGTGGTCGTAGGTGTGGTTCGAGGCGGTGGAGCAGGTGTCGTAGCCGACGTCCTTCAACGTCGTGAGGATCTGCGGCGGCACCAGGAACTCCGGGTATCCCTCGAAGGGGCCCTCGGGCTTGCCCACGGGAGTCTCCATGTGACAGATGGCCAGGTCGGCCTTGCTGATCACCGGCTGCACGCCGGCCATCAGCGGGCCGAAGTCCAGTCCGGCGCTCCCCTTGCCGGACCGCTCGGCGTCCCCGGCCGCCTGCTCGACCAGCTCAGGATGGATGAGAACATCTCCCGCGGCGGCGACGGTGAACGCGCGCCCACCCGGCTTGCTCTGCGACTCCGAAGGGGTCGACGCACAGCCGGTGGTGAGAACGGCGAAGGCCGCCGTCACTGCCAGCGCACGACCTATGGGGAGAGAATTACAGAATGTCACCGGCCGATTTTCACATGCGCCCCAAGATCGACTACCCACGGGGCGTCACGAGATCATCACGTTCTCTCCATGTCGCCGCCGTGGTCGGCATCGCGCTCGTACTGCTCGGCTGCCAGGCGACACCCAGCGGCAACGCGGACACGGAACGCTCACAAGCCCGCGAGCTCGTGAACCTCGACGACCGGATCCTCGAGTACGCCAAGCAGGCCGAAGGGCACGCGCCCTACACCCCACCCGGGGACGAACAGCGCGAAAACCTCGCTCGCGGCGTCGGTGACCTCCTGGACGGCGACCTCGACGGGGCCGAGGAACACCTCGCCTCCGTCGGCTTCCAGGTGACCAGACTCACCGACACCGCCTCCGGCCGGCGCTACGACGAGGTCGCCGCCCGGGGACCAGGAACCAAGGCGCGGTGGGGGCGGCTTTACGTCACCGCCGACGCCGACGTCCGCTGGAGCGTGCAGGTGCCGCATCCGGTGGCCGACCGCGGCACCGAATCCCTCGGCGCGCAGCTCCTGGAGAACACGCCGGGTGGCGCACTCGTCCTCGCAGGCGCTCACCGAACCTCCGGCCGGGGAGACGCGGCAGACGTCGCACACCGCACCGACAGCGCTTTTCACGCAATCGTCGTGGAACTACAGAAGCGCGACATTCCGGGAATGCAGCTGCACGGCTTCGCAAGAGCGGCGGACCGCCCCTACGACGCCGTCCTCTCCACCGGCGCCGTACAGGCGGCACCTGAGGAGGCCACGATGCTGGCCGACCTCATGGACGACCGCGACCTCCGCGTCTGCCGGGGATGGTCCGACCAATGCCCCCTGGAAGGAACCACGAACGCCCAGGGGAAGGCGGCGAAGCGCCACAACACGACATTCATCCATGTCGAACTCGCCCCAGCGGCAAGGGGCGACGGCCCCGACTCCACACATGTGCGGACAGCGCTCTCCAAGCTCCTCTCGGCATGGTCCGGCGCCGGAACGTAGCGACAGGCACCCGCCCGGGCGTCAGGCCCCGTGAAGACGGCCCTGAGGTCAGGTCACTCGGCCAGCACAATGGTGTGGTCGTACACGAAGTACGCACCGTCAGGGCTGAGAACCGAGAGCGATCCGCCGTCGTCCTGCGTGACGGACCACCGCCGATCGACCGGATGGTCGAACGACAGTTCCTCCAGCGAGAGGACGGCCGGAAGGCCCCACGCGTAGGCGCGTGCGAACAGGCTGCCTCCAGCCACGCCACCCGTGGTGAACGGGCTGATACCGGCCAGTCCGACCGCCAGTCCGGCGTGCCTCACACCCTCCAGCTCCACCATGAACGCCCACCCAGTGACCCCGTGACAGTCGCACGCCATCCCCTTCGCGCCCACCGGTCATCGACGGGTTCAACAGTGGCACAGACACCAGTCGAACCAGCCCACTGCGCGCAAGCGCGACCCGCCTGTCCTGGAACCACCGGGCGACGACGTCCGCCGGCGGCTACTTGCCGGACTTGGGCAGGCCCGGCGGGTTGATCTCGGACTCGGTCACGGCCTCGTCGGACAGGCCCCAGCGCTGAAGCACCTTGGCGTACGTGCCGTCGTCGATGACATGGTTGAGCGCGTCGGCGAGCGGCTTGGCCAGGCCGCTGTCCTTCTTCGTGGTGGCCGCGATGAGGCCCTGGAGCGTGGCGCCGGCGCCGGAGTACGTGCCGACCACCTCCGTCTTCCCCGTGGTCGCCGCGTGGTAGGCGGCGGTCGGGTTGGGCCCGAGGTAGAGGTCGATACGGCCGGACTGGAGGGCGAGGTAGGTGTCGCTGTCGTTCTGGTAGTACTTGATGTCCACCGGCTTGCGTCCGGCCTTCTCGTTCTCCTTGCTCCACTCGACGAGCAGCTTCTCCTGGTTGGTGCCGCTGCTCACAGCGACGGTCTTGCCCGCGACGTCCTCGGGCCCGGTGATCTTCAGGCCGCTGCCCTTCTTCGCCTCGAAGCCCAGGTTGTCCTCGCGGTAGGTGGCGAAGTCGTACTTCTCCTTGCGCTCCTCGGTGACGGTGATGTTGCTGAACCCGACGTCGTACTTGGCGCTGTCGAGGCCGACGAAGATGTTCTCCCAGGAGACCTGGTTGATGTGCGGCTTGAGGCCGAGGACGTCGGCGACGAGGGACGCGATGTCGGGCTCGACGCCGATGACGGTCTTGTTGTCGGTGGCGAAGAATGTCAGCGGCGCCGCCGAGCCGGACGAGTCGACGATCTCCAGGGTGCCTCGTGCGCGGATCTCCGCCGGCACCTGAGCGGCTATGGAGTCGACCTTGTCGGTGGTGACGCGGTTCTGATCCGGGCTCAGGTTGATCTTCACCTTGCTGCCCGACGCGGCCGCGACCTCGGTCGTGCCGCCGTCGGAGGGGTTGCCGCATGCGCCGAGGACGAGGGCGGCGGTCAGTCCCAGGGCGGCAGCGGCGGTACGACGGGGGATCGCGGTGGACATGGGTGTGCTCCTTGCTCGGCGGGATCGGCGGAAGGGGAGGTCAGAGGACCTTGGAGAGGAAGGCGCGGGTGCGCTCGTGCTGCGGGGCGTCCAGAACGGCCGCGGGCGGGCCCTGCTCCACGACGACACCGCCGTCCATGAACACCACGCTGTCGGCGACCTCGCGGGCGAAGCCGATCTCGTGGGTCACGACGATCATGGTGGTGCCGGTGCGGGCCAAGTCCTTGATGACGTCGAGGACTTCGCCGACCAGTTCGGGGTCGAGCGCCGACGTGGGCTCGTCGAAGAGCAGCACCTTCGGTTCGAGGGCGAGCGCGCGGGCAATGGCCACGCGCTGCTGCTGGCCTCCGGAGAGCTGCCGCGGGTAGGCGTCGGCCTTGTCGGCGAGACCGACCCGGTCCAGGAGTCGGCGGGCGCTCTCCTCCGCCTCCCTGCGCGGGCGGCGCAGCGCGGAGACCGGTGCTTCGACGAGGTTGTCCAGCACGGTCAGGTGCGGGAAGAGGTTGAAGTTCTGGAAGACGAACCCGATGTGGGTGCGCTGCTTCAGAACGTCCTTCTCCTTCAGTTCGTGCAGCTTGTCGCCCGAGCGGCGGTAGCCGATGAGCTCGCCGTCGATGCCGATCCAGCCGCGGTTGACCTTCTCCAGGTGGTTGATGGCCCGCAGCAGGGTGGACTTTCCGGAGCCGGACGGGCCGAGAATCACGGTGACCTCGCCGGCGCGGACCTTCAGGTCGACGCCGCGCAGCACCTCCAGCGGGCCGAAGCTCTTGTGGACGCCGTGGACGTCCACCATCACGCCGTCGGCCGTCGGCTTCGCGTCCTCGGCTGCCACCGTCACTGCGACTGTCGCGTCACTCATCGGCTTTCTCCCAACGGTTTCAGGGGTACGACGGGTTGGTTGCGCTGTGCGGCCGCCGCACGGAGGTCGCGGGCGAAGCGCCGGGCGCGCTGGAGCGGGGTGGGCGGCGGGGTGCGGTTGGCGCCGCGGGCGTAGCGGCGCTCCACGTAGTACTGGGCGACCGAGAGCAAGGAGGTCAGCACCACGTACCAGGCGGTGGCGACCAGCAGCAGGGGAATCACCCGTCCGTTGCGGCCGTAGATCACCTGCACCTGGTAGAACAGCTCGCCGATGGACATCACGTACACCACCGAGGTGCCCTTGAGCAGGCCGATGATCTCGTTGCCGGCCGTGGGCAGGATGGCGCGCATGGCCTGCGGCAGCACGATCCGGCGGATCTGCCGCAGTCGGGGAATGCCGAGTGCGGCGGCGGCCTCCAGCTGTCCGTGGTCGACGGCGATGACACCGCCGCGCACGATCTCGGCGGCGTAGGCGGCCTGATGCAGTGTCAATCCGATGATGGCGGCGCCGATCGTGCCGATCAGGCTGTTGCTGTCGACGGACCAGAACACCGGGCCGAACGGGATACCGACGCCCAACTCCTCATACAGGGCGCTCAAGTTGAACCAGAACACCAGCTGCACGATCATCGGGATGGACCGGAAGATCCAGATGTAGGTCCAGGCCACGGTCTGCAGCACCGGGCTGCGCGACAGCCGCATGAAGGCCAGGACGGTCCCGAGGAGAAAGCCCAGCACAGTGGCGTACGCGGTGAGCTGGAGGGTCACCGACACGGCCTGGACGATCGTCTCGGACAGGAAGTACGCGCGGAAGACGTCCCACTCCCAGACCGGATTGGTGGCCAGACCGTGCACGAACTGGGTGACCAGCACGATCACGGCGGTGGCTGCCACCCAGCGGAGGTAGTGGCGGGCGGGGACGACCTTGAGCGAGGCCGCGCCCTCCGGGGAGGGCGGTACGGGAGGGGCGGGCGGGGTTTCGGGGCGAGTCCCCGGGGAGGCCGCGCCGGGTGGCGCGGAGGCGGAACGGGCGGTCGGAGCCATCGTGGTGTTCCTGCTCAACTCTTCTGTGTGCTCAAGTGGATTGACCCGCGATGTGTCGATCGCGGAGGTGGCGGTACCCCACTTCTCGGGGATCCGGGGTACGTGCCGTCCTTGATCAGCTCGTTGACGGCGGACGGGAACGCTTTGGTGAGCGGGGAGCTTGTTGTGTGGCCGGCAGCTGCTTCTCGAAGGGCAGCGGGCCGATGCTTTCCGGGTCGGCCTCCGTGTCGAACAGCGGTGTGTAGCCGGTGGCCAGGTACAGGCCGCGGGCTTCGGGCTGGCGCGGGCCGGTGGTCAGGTAGATCCGCCTGTAGCCACGAGCGCTCGCCTCGTGCTCCAGTTCGGCGACGACGCGTCGGGCCAGACCGCGACGGCGGTGGAGTGAGTGCGTCCAGATCCGCTTCAGCTCGGCCGTTGTCGCGTCGTACCGGCGGAAGGCGCCGCCCGCGACCGGCTCGCCGTGTTCGAGGAGCAGGAGCAGGACGCCGCCGTGGGGCGCGGTGAACTCCTCGTCGGGGTAGCGGGAGATCTCGTCGTGCGCGGCCTTGCCGTAGCGCCGGGAGTACTCGTCGCCGAGTTCCCGCAACAGGGGCCGCACTCTGGAGTCGGAGACGGGGACTTGAATGACCGCCAGTTCCGGTGTGGTCGTCATCCGTTCACCGCCGCGAGGGTGCCGCGCGGCGCACGCTCGGCATCGCGTTCGGTGGCGCGCTTGGTCTCGCGCTCGGCATCGCGCTTGGCGACCTCCTCGCGGACGATCGGGATCACGTACCGGCCGAAGTCGATCGCATCGCCCAGCAGGTCGTAGCCGCGGGCGGAGAGGATGTCGACGCCGAGGTCGTGGTAGTCGAGCAACGCCTGGGCGACCGTCTCCGGCGTCCCGACCAGGGCGTTGGAGTTGCCGGCTCCTCCGGTCGCGGCGGCGGTCGGGGTCCACAGGGCGCGGTCGTACCGCTCCCCCGCCTCGGCGATGGCGATCAGCCGTTGCGAGCCGGCGTTCTGCGGAAGCGCAGCCTCGGGGGCGGCGGTGCGGTGACGCCTCTTGAGTCCCGCCGCGCCCCGCTCCCTGATCGCACCGAGCGTGTGGTGGGCCTTCTCCCAGGCCAACTCCTCGGTCGGGGCGATGATCGGGCGGAACGCCACCTGTATGCGGGGCACATCGGTGCGGCCCGCCGCCTTCGCGGCGGCCTTCACGGCCTCGATCTGCCCGGCGGTCTCCGCCAGGGGTTCGCCCCACAGGCAGTAGATGTCGGCCTCGGCGCCCCCCGCGGCGTACGCCGCGGGCGACGAGCCTCCGAACGACACGTTGGGGCGGGGCTGTTGGGCCGGGAAGACATCGCTGACGAAGTCGTGGAAGCGGTAGTGCTCGCCCTCGTGGTCGAAGGGCTCGTGGCTGGTCCAGATCTTCTTGACGATCCGGATGTACTCGCGGGTGCGGGCGTAGCGCTCGTCCTTCGTGAGGGTGTCGCCCTCGCGGCCCTGTTCGTGGTCATTGCCCCCGGTGATGAAGTGCACGGCCAGCCGGCCATCACTGATCTGGTCGAGGGTGGCGAACGTCTTGGCGGCGAAGGTGGGGTACGAGACGTTGGGCCGGTGGGCGAGCAGGATCTGGAGGCGTTCCAGCCTGCTCGCGACGTAGGCGGCGGCCGGCGCGGGGTCCGGCGATCCGGAGCCGTAGGCGAACAGCACCCGGTCCCAACCGTGGTCCTCGTGCGCCCGGGCGAGCCGGAGCGTGTACTCCTTGTCGAAGGCGGCGCCGGAGCGGGGGGTCGTTTCGGAGCCGTCGTTGGTGGCGGCGATGCCAAGGAACTCCACGGGCATGGGAGAGGGCCTTTCCTCAAGTCCTTCGGTCCGTGCCGTGGGCGGCGGCACGCGGGCACAACGGAGCAGAGCAGCCTTCCGCGCAGCCGTATGACGGCGCTTCAGGGCGCTGCGAAACAGGTGGTGTGCAGTGGGATGGCGCCGGGGCATGCCCCCTGGGCGAGGTGAGGCGGCGGCAGCACGTGCAGGCCTCGCAGGACCGTCGTACGTGGTTTCAGTGTGCACTGAACGCATGCGTACGACGGTGCCGTGAAAGGAGGAACTCGGTCCCGCAACGGGGTCACCGAGGGAGGTAAGGGCCGGTCAGACGGCCCGCTGCCGCATCAGCAGCAACACGAGGCGGACCACACCCGACCGAAGTCGATGTGGTCACGGGTGACCAGGCGCTGCTCGGCATTCATGCGAACAATTGAGCAGTACATCTCGCTTCTCGTCAACCACGGCCCGGATGCCGGACCGTGGTTCGGCACTTCCTGGGTGCGGTGGACGCACGTGCGCCCATACGGAGGTCGCCGAGCGCCCGCTCGGATTGTTGCCGCGGCGTGACGACGTCATGGCTACCCCGTGGCGATACCGTCCGCCTCCCCGCGGAACCGCCCGGCAACGCCTAGCATCCCCGGAACGCCCCTGCCGCTGGTGGTGCGGGGCCGTCCCCCGTCTCTGCCAAGGGCAGGTTCCCCATGAGCATCTCCCGCACCCTCAGTGTCGACGAAGCTGAGCCACGACTGCCCGAGCTGAACGTGGTCGACGTCCGTACGCCCGGCGAGTTCGCGTCCGGCCGCTTGCCGGGCGCCGTCAACGTTCCCCTGGAACGCATCGAGGGCAGCCTGGCGGAGCTGCGGCACACCGCCGAGAGCGGTTCGCTGCTCCTCGTGTGCGCCTCCGGCACCCGCTCCGAGAAGGGTGCCGCGGTCCTCGCCTCCCACGGGATCGCGGTCGCGAGCCTGACCGGCGGCACGCGGGCCTGGGCCGCCGCCGGCCACCAGCTCGAGCATCCGCCCGGCCCCGTACGCGCCGTCTGGGGGATGGAGCGTCAGGTGCGCTTCACCGCCGGCGCCCTCGTGCTGCTCGGCCTGGCTCTCGGACTGCTCGTGCATCCGGCGTTCCGGCTCCTGTCGGTCGCGATCGCCGGAGGTCTGGTGTTCTCGGCGCTCACCGACACCTGCGGAATGGCGGTGGTCCTGGGCCGGCTGCCCTTCAACCGGCGGGGCGCAGCGCCTCACAGGTGACCCGCGCCACCGCTTCCGGTGCGGTCACTCCCGTGCGCGTGGCTCCGGCCGGGCCGGGCGACGGCCTCCCGCACCGAACCGGCCGAGCAGCGCGGTGAGGAGGACTGCCGTCAGCGTGCCGGCGACGACTCCGCTGCCCAGGATCGTGCGGGCCCACGGGGGAAACCCCGCGTACAGCTCCGGGCTGAGGAGCGGCAGCAGACCCGCGGTGAGCGCGAGCGCCGCCGTCAGGTTGCCCGTACCCGTGCCGGACAGGTCGGCGCGGCGGAGCATCTCGACGCCCATCACGGCGATGACGGCGTAGACGACGAGCGCGGAGCCGCCCACGACGGCTTCGGGGATGCCGGCCAGCGCCCGGGACACGGGTGTGGCCAGGCCGAGGACGATCAGGAGCACTCCGGCCCCGGCGGTCACGAAGCGGCTGCGGACTCCGGTGAGGCGGCCGATGCCGATGTTCTCGGCGCTGGTGACCATGAGGGACGTACCGAACAGTCCGCCGGCCAGGGAGACCAGGGCATCGGCGCGGGCAACGCGCGGAACGTCCCGTTCGGGAGCGGGAGTTCGGCCGACGGTCTCGCTGTTGAGCACGGTCTGCCCGGTGATCTCGGCCAGCGTGGTGAGGCTGAACACGAGCAGCGGAAGCGCGGCCACCAGGTCGAACCGAGGTGTCCCGAAGGGCAGGAGGGGGGGGGGGGGGGGGGCGGCGCGCGGCGCGGGGGGGTGTGGGGCCAGGGCGGGGGGTGACCCCCCCCCGCGTGTCCGCGCCCCCCGCGCTTTTGTGGTGG
>NZ_JBHWBS010000010.1:53976-128719 GCF_042735655.1 Streptomyces sp. NPDC059567
CCCTGGGGCGGGGAGCGCGGGCCCACACGGCCGCAGGGGGGGCGCCGGCGGGGCGGGGGGGGGGCCTCCGGCACGCCGGGCCCGCCCGCGGGGGTGAAGGCTCCCAGGCCGGTCGTCACCGCCACGACCGTTCCCGCCGCCATCCCGATGAGGACGGAGGTCTGGCGCCAGACGCCGCGCAGGAGTACGTACGCGGCGACGGTCGCCGCGACCGTGAGCGCGGCGAGGAGCACCGTCGGCGGCTCGCCCGTGCCGTCCGGGCCGGTGACGAGCCGGGCGGCGACCCGGATCATCGCGATCCCGATGAGCAGCACGGTCACGCCCATGACCAGAGGCGGGAAGAGTCGTACGACACGGGAGTTCCTGACACACGCCCGTCACACACCGCGGGTGGGCGCTGCCGTACGCCGCCGACGACGGGCACTCGACCTGACGCTCGCGGACATGGCACAGCGCAGCGGGCTCTCCTCCCCCTTCCTCAGCCAGATCGAGAACGACCGGGCGCGCCCCAGCATGCGTTCGCTCCAGCGGATCGCGGACGCCCTCGGCACCACGGCGGTACAGCTGCTCGCGGCCTCGGACGAGACCCGCACGGTCGATGTGGTGCGCGCCGGCGACGACAGCGGCCTCGACCGGGAGGCGCGCGTCCGACCGGTGGTACGCGGCCGTCATCAGCTGCACGCGCTGGAGTTCACCGGGGAGCACGAGGCGGACCGCGAGTTCCGGCACCGCAACGACGAACTGATGTACGTGGCGGACGGCTCCGTGGAGGTGGAGGCCGACGGCCGGATCCACCACCTGGGACGCGGGGACACGCTGCTGCTGTCCGGCGGCGTCCGGCACCGCTGGCACACCACCGAACCCGGCTCGCGGGTCCTGGTGGTGGCGATCGGCGACCACGTCGAGGTCCTGGAGTCCTGACCGGGCGAGACCGCCCGCTCGTGGGCCGTCCTGCGCCCGCGGCCGCCGGCCCGGGCCGCCCCGCACGGCCGAGCGGCGCAGGGCAGGGGCGCTTCGGATCAGGCCGGGCCCAGCAACGGCCACGACTTCGCCGAGCCGCGGGAACGATCCGATGCTGCCGGGCTCAGCCTCGTGAGAGTTCGCCGAGCAGTTCCCAGGTGCGGCGCCGGTCGTCTTCGCCGCTCAGGTCCGTCGCGGTGAACACCACTTCGGTCGCCCCCGCTTCACGGTAGCGCCGTATCTCGGCGGCGACGGTCTCCTCGTCGCCGAGCACGGCCAGGTCTGCGGCCCGGTCGAGACCGGAGAGCTCGATGGCGCGCTGGTAGGAGGGAACTCGCTCGTAGAGCGCGAGTGCCTCGGCCGCGTTCTGCCGCACACGCTCGGCGTCGGAGGTGACCGCGCCGGGCACGAGCGCCACGATCCGCGGCTCGGGCCGCCCCGCCGCCTCCGCGGCGGCCGTCACGGCCGGGACGATGTGCTCGGCGAGCGCACGCGGACCGGCCAGGAACGGCAGGATGCCGTCGGCGAGTTCACCGCTGACGCGCAGGGCCTGCGGCCCCATGGCGGCGACCAGTACCGGCACCGGCGGCCGGGCTCCTGGCACCGCCGCCGAGTACGGCGTCCTCGCGGTCAGCAGCTCTCCGTGGAAGTCGGCGTCGCCCGTTTCCAGGAGGGGCCGCAGGGCGGTGAGGAACTCTCTGAGCAGGCCGATGGGCCGCCGGTAAGGAAGTCCGAATCCGGTCTCGGTGAGGTGCCGGGTACCGAGGGCGAGCCCGAGGTGATACCGGCCGCCGGTGGCCGCCTGGGCCGTCTGCGCCTGGCTGGAGACGAGCAGCGGATGGCGGCCGAAGATCGGGATCGCGGCCGTCCCCACCTCCAGGCCCGGCACCTCGCGCCCGACGATCGCGGCCAGCGAGGGCGAGTCGTACGCGAAGGACTGGCCGAACCACGCGGAGTGCAGACCCGCGTCCCGCGCCTCGCGCGCGAGCCGCACGGTGCTGTCGACGGGGAGCTGTCGAGCGGTCGAGCTGAGCGTTACTCCGAGAGTCATGCACGCCGCAACAGGCGGCCCCGGGGCCGGAATTCCGGTTCCGGCGTGCACGACATGTGCCGTCACACGTTCTTCATGCCGTGTGCATGGTCCTGGTGCGGCTCTCCCTCCCATGATCGGCAGAGCGCCCGCCCCGCACCCGCGTCCGCCCCCGCAACCCGCACTCACATCCCGCAGCCGCAGCCGCACCCGAGGAGCCGTCAGCCATGACCAGTCGCCGTACCTTCCTGGCCGGTTCGACCGCCGCCCTCGGTCTGGCCTCCGTCACCGCCACCGCCGCGGGGCCGGCGCAGGCAGCGTCCTCGGTGACGGTCCCGGACGCGGCACAGGGCTCGGGCACCCGGCCGCCGAACTTCGTCGTCGTCCTCGCCGACGACCTCGGCTACGGCGCACTCGGCGCCTACGGCCAGAAGCTGATCACCACCTCCCGTCTGGACCGGCTCGCCGCCGAGGGGCTCCGCTTCACCGACGCCTACTCCACCGCCGCCGTCTGCGCCCCGTCCCGCTGCTCGTTGTTGACCGGACTGCACACCGGCCACTCCACGGTGCGCGCCAACCCCTCCTCAGGCGGCCAGGGTTCACTCACCGCCGACGACACCACCTTCGCCGAGGTGCTCCGGGCCCGCGGCTACCGCACCGCCCTGATCGGCAAGTGGGGCTTCGGGCCGGAGGCCGCCGGCCAGGACAGCCACCCGGCCGCCCGCGGCTTCGAGGAGTTCTACGGCTACATCGACCACAGCCACGCCCACCAGTACTACCCCGCGTATCTCTGGCACAACGACGTCAAGGAACCCATCCCCGCCAACGCCGGCGGCGTGAAGGCGGTGTACGCCCCGGACCTCCTGGAGCAGCGCGCCCTGGAGTTCATCGGCGCACATGCCTCCGAGCCGTTCCTCCTGCTGCTCACCCCGAACGTCCCGCACGCCCCCAGCGACATCCCCGACTCCAGTGCCTATGCCGACCGGAGCTGGACTGCCGCGAACAAGGGCCACGCGGCCCAGGTCACGTACTTCGACTCGCTCGTCGGCAAGGTGGTCGACCGGCTCCGGGAGCTCGGTCTGGAGCAGGACACGATCGTCCTCGTCACCAGCGACAACGGCCCCCACGAGGAGGGCGGGGTCAACCCCGACCTGTTCGACGCGAACGGCCCGCTGCGCGGATACAAGCGCAACCTCTACGAAGGCGGCGTACGTGTCCCCCTCATCGCCTGGGGTCCCGGGCGGGTCCGGCAGGGAACCAGTGACCGTCCCACGCCGCTGACGGACGTGCTCCCCACCCTGGCCGAACTCGGCGGCGCCCCCTCCCCCACCGACGTGGACGGGCTCTCCGCCGCTCCCCTGATCGCCGGCAGCCCGGACGCGGCGCGCCACGGACACCTGTACTGGTTCCGCGACGAGCGGGGCGTCACCAGCCGGGCCAACGCGCAGGACGGCGGGCGTGCCACCTGGCTCGCCGAGGCGGTCCGCCGGGACAACTGGAAGGCCGTGCGCTTCGCCCCCGAGCGGGACCACACCCTCCCTGATGAGCAGTGGCAGGTGGAGCTGTACGACTTGACCACCGATGTCGGCGAGACCAGCGACATCGTCGAAAAGCACCCGGCCAAGGCCGCGGAACTGGTGGCGCTCATGCGCTCGTCCTGGAAGGACGACTATCCGCGCGTCCCATTCGGCACCAGCCTGACCCTGCCCGGACTGGCCGTCCCCGGCCAGACGTTCACCGTGACCGCCACCCTCGACAACGGCTCCTCCCGCGCGTGGACCGGGGCCTCGCTCGCTCTGCGCGCCCCTGCCGGCTGGGCCGTCACCTCCACCTCCCCGACCACCGCGGCGTCACTCACCGCCGGTGGCCGTCTCACCGCCTCCTGGCGGGTCGCCCCGCCCGCGAGCACCGTCCCCGCGACCACGTGGACGCTCACCGCGGAGGGCAGCGCCCTCACCCCGGCCGGCCCCGTCCGCTACCCGACCACGGGCACGGTCCCGACCCCGCCCGCTGCCCCCACGCGTGATTCCTACCTCTCCGACCTCGCGTGGATCAGCGCCACGAATGGCTGGGGGCCGGTGGAGCGCGACGCCTCCAATGGCAAGAACGCCGCCGGCGACGGCCCGCTGATCTCCTTCGGCGGTACGACGTATCCCAAGGGCCTGGGCGTCCACGCCCCCAGCGACGTCGCCTTCCATCTCGGCGGTGCCGCCGTACGGTTCACCTCCCTGGTCGGCATCGACGACTTCTCCGCCCGTCAGAGCTCCGCCGGCGCCACCCGCGCCGAGGTCTACGGCGACGACCGCCTGCTGCTGACGACCCCCACGCTCACGGCGGCCACCGGCCCGGTCCAGGTCGACCTGGACGTGCGCGGCGTCCGCGTCCTGCGACTGGTGGTCGAGGACGCCAACAACCGCACGTCCTTCGACCACACCTCCTGGGCCCTTGCCCACGTCACCGTGGGCTGACCCCGGCCCCCACATGGCAGAGGCCGTTGCCCTTCATCGGCGAGCCGCTGCCGCCGGCCATGGCCAGTTGGGTTCGAGGTGCGGTGCCACCCGGGTGAGCCCCGGCAGGTGGCACCGGGGCTCACTGGGAGTGGTGTGTCAGCGATCCATCAGGACGAACACGCCCCACCCGAGGTATTCGCGCTGGTACCTGGCGTGCTGGACGGGTGCCGCAGCGAGCTCCGCACGCATTTCGTCGGCGAGCTCGTCGTCGGGGTTGGCATCGAGCCAGCGTCGGATGTTGAGCCACTGTGCCGCGACGTACCGGTCCCAGCTGTCCTGGTCGGCAAGGACCATTTCGACGACATCACAGCCCAGGGCACTGAACTGTTCGAGCAGTTCCGGCAGCGGGAACAGGTCGTCCTCGCGGGCCATGTGACAGCCCTCGACGGCGGCTTGGACCTCAGGCTCGCGACGCCAGTACGGTTCGCCGATCAGCATCATTCCGCCGGGAACGAGACTGCGCCGCAGGAGTTCGACCGTGCCCGCCACGCCAGAGCCGATCCAGGTGGCGCCGACGCAGGCGGCGATGCCGACGGGATCGTCGACGACATGGCCCGAGGCGTCCGCGTGCACGAAGCCGACTCGGTCGGCAACGCCCAGCTCCGCGGCCCTCCCGCGGGCAGCGTCGATGAAGACGGTGCTGATGTCCACCCCGGTGCCGGCCACACCGTGGTCCCGGGCCCAGGTGCACAGCATCTCGCCCTTGCCGCAGGCGAGGTCGAGTATGCGGGTGCCCGGCGACGGGCTGATGGCCTGACCCAGGATGGTCAGTTTCTCGCTGGTGAGCGGGTTGCAGATGCGATGGCTGCTCTCGCGGATGGTGAAGCTACGTGGCAGATCCACTACAAGGGTTCCTTCGGTCCGTGGAGGTCAGAACGGCTGGGCAATGCGGCCGACGCGAGTTGGCCGCGATTACCTGGACCGTCATCAAATGCACCTCTTCGGACGTGTGAAGGCTGGGACCGGTCGAAGGTACGGCCGCTGAGATCACCGTGTCCATCGCATTTCACCTCCTGCCGGCATGCGCCTCATGCGATGCGGGCCGCCGGGCGTTCGACGAGGTGTCCGCGCTCGAAGCGGGCTCCAGCGCGGACGAGGGTGACGAGTTGGGGTACCTTCACGGCCCGCCAGCGGACCGGGCGGACTCGACGAGCTTGAAGACCATCGCCAGTGCGGCGGCCGCGCTGCCGGCTCCCGGTCAGTGGTCCAGTGCGGGCAAGTGGGCCAGGCCGGTGTCGAGCATGATGCGGTCGACAGTCTCGGGCAGGGCGCTGCCGGCACTGATGACGGTCTCGAGCCCGTCGGGGAGTAGATCGCGCGGACGGTACCAGTCGCGCAGTTGTGTCTCGTTGACGTCCGTGGCGATCGGCTTGGTGGCATGCCGGGCAAGGGTTTCCTCGAACGGCACGTCCAAGTAGTAGCCGTGGGTCGGGCCGCGATGGTCGGCGCGCAGCCGGGCGAGCATGTCGCCGTAGTGGTCGGCGTAGAGGATGCCTTCGACCACCACGTGATAGCCGGCGTCAAGGGCGTAGCGGGCCGTCAGGTCGATCAGGCCGATGTTCGCGGCGCCGGGCCGGTCCCGTTCGCGGAGCACGATGCGGCGGAGGTTGTCCTGGCCGACAAGGGCCAGGCCGCGGCCGAACCTCTCACGGAGGCCGGCCGCGACGGACGACTTCCCCGACGCGCTGTTGCCTCGCAGCACAACCAGCCGGGTCTCTTCGGATCCCACCATCACGGCGGTCACCCTACCGACGGCCCGTGACATCACCTGAGTCGTTCTGAGACACCGCGCATCGCGACGCCCGGGAGCCATGACCAACCGCGGTTGACATGGCGGGCCTCCAGGGCGGCAGACAGGAGGCGTCAGCCGACCGTGGGAGGAATCCCCGCCCTAGAGGGCGGGGAGCGGAAGTCAATTCTTGAGCTCGTCGAGGCAGAGCACGAACTGCTTGCCCGAGCTGCGCCGCCCACCACGGGTCTGCTCGAGGTAGCCGACGTCCGACTTGCCCTCGCACTTGGTGGTGTCCAGGGTGTCGGGGATCACCTCGACCACCTTGTACGTGGCCTCGGCGCCTCCGCACTCCACCACCTGGAGGTCAGGAGAGACCGTGGACCCGGTGTTCTTGAGGCAGTCTCCGGCCTCCGCGTGGTCGGCATCGTCCTGGCTCGCGAAGTAGGCCACCGCGCAGACGATGAGGACGATCACGACACCGATGCCCTTGAGGATCTTCATGATGCCTATTCCCCCGCTCCGGGACGGCGGCGCCGGCTGCGGAGGCGCCGTCCACTGCTGCTGTTGCGGCGGCGGCTGCATCTGCATGTGCTGCTGGGGCGGGTACGTCTGCTGCTGCGGGTACCCGTACCCCGGCTGGGGCGGGTACCCCTGCGGCGGCTGCTGTGCGTACGGACCAGGCTGACCGTACGGGCCAGGGTTCGGCTGCGGCGGATAGGTCATGCGGGAGTCCCCCGTGAGCGCGTGAAGGGTGGGTAATTTGACGCGGACACGCTATAGCAAACGATCACCGCGACAGTAATGCGGTCGCCTTGCGCCAGCGAGCGCCCAACTCCTCGACAGCGCTTCCCCATGACATAGGCGAGGCCCCGGACCGCTCCGTCGGCGACCGCGAGACGGAACAGGGAGAACCCTTCGGTGTCGCGCCGACTGCCCCACCAGGCGACGAAGACGCCGACACCGATCACGGCCAAGCCTGGAGCCGGTCGAGGCGTTCCAGGTGGGTGACCGCTTCGTCCGTCAGACCCGACGCACCCGGCGGACCCGATGACGCATGCACCTGCGCGGAGGCACCCGCGCCGGGCGCGGTCCGCCATACGGGGGCCTTCTCGGCCTAGCGCCGGGAGCCTCAGCCGGAGACGGCGCTCGCCCGTACCGGAGGCGATGGCCATGCGGCGGCGACGCCGACGAGGCGTCCTCGACGCACCGAGGGGCGACCCGAGCGACCCGACGCGGCTCTCACCTTCGCGCTCCGATGCTGGTACGGCATCTCAGGCAGCGTCTTCGTAGGCCCGCTCGACCGCTTCGGCGGGGATGCGCTCATGGACGAGGAGTTCACCACCCGCGCGTCGGATGGCGCCGGTGATGCCGGCGGCCCACGTGTCCTCCCACAAGATGATGGCCGCCGACGAGTCGGGTACGAGCTCTTCGGCGATCAGGTCGAGGTCCTCCTGACTGAACAGTCCGCCACCATCCCCTCCCTCGATGTTGTCGAACACCGATGCCTCCGTGGGGTCGAGAGCATCGAGCTCGACGTGGGAGACGACGCCGTCCGCGTCCTTCTTGATGAAGGTCAGATCGAGGATCCGTATCGTGCCGCTCGCCACGAGGCGCTTCAGCTCCGGCGCGATCTCGCCTCGGAACCGGTTGCCGGGAAAGGCGACGACCATGTACTCGACAGGTCCCACGTCCACGACTTGTACCCTTTCTCCCCCCGTCAGCCGGCGAGCACCTTCCGCTTGGCCTGCTCGTACTCCTCTGCCGTGATGTCGCCGTGGTTCTTGAGGTCGGCGAGCTTGCCGAGCGCCGCGGCGTGATCGGTCGTCCCCTCGCCCGCGACGGCGGCCGCCCGTATGTACTCCTGGAACTCCTGCTCGTTCCTGCGTGCCCGGTTCAGCTCGCGTTCGCCCATGCCCTTGCCGCGGGCGATGAGGTAGACGAAGCAGCCGACGAACGGAAGGACGACGACGAGCACCGTCCAGCCCGCCTTGCCCCAGCCGCTCAACGAGTCGTCCCGGAAGATGTCGCCGATGATGCGGAAGAGCAGCATGAACCACATCACCCACAGGAACACCCACATGACGGTCCAGAACACGTTCAGCAGCGGATAGTCCATGATCGTTCTCCTCGGGGTGGCGCCGTGGGTCGCTGGCGGCCCATGGCGATGTGGATGCGGTCTTCGGCGAGTCCGGGCCCCTCTTCCATGCGCGCCCACGTCGCGACCAGCGTCGTGTTACCGGCACCCGCCGAGCCGGTGACGAAGATCGGCGGCGCCGCGGTCCGCAGTGCCGAGCCGGCGACGAGAGCCAGCGGCCCGCTCGTCCCTGTACCGAGCCTGTTCAGCAGCCGCCGCCTGCGCGCGCACCGGGGAGCGGTCACGGGGATCGAGGGCTTTGCGCTGAGCAGCGGCGGGTCCCCGGACGGGTCCACTCCCGGCTGTGCGCTGTCAACCGGCAGGAGGTCCGCCCGGACGGGCTTCCCGTCGCCCGCTGGGGCACTCATTGAACGCACAGGCAACACCGCCAAGGGAGCCGCAGAGCACATGCCCGGACCCGTCATGCCCGGACCACCGCCGCTGCGGAGCCCGGCCACGCGCGGGCCGGCACATCCATGATCGCCTGGTCGGTCGTTGATCGCATGTAGCGGCATGCGAGGGACGCCGGAAGGACGGGCAGCGGCTGGCCATCCAACATGTTCTCGCAGGTCACAAGGCACCCCACCCCCGGTCCCACCATGTTCCTCCTCGGCACGTGGCTGCGGTTTCAAGCCCTGCCGCCGGCCCCACACAGGGGGCTGGGTGACCGCTGGGGGCAGTACCTCGCGTCATCCGGCTACCCGCGTCGACAACCAAGTGCCGCGAGAAAGGACCATCCGGACCTTCCGCGCCTACACGGCATGAGCGGGAGACTGGAAACGGACACGGATGAGGAGGCCTCCCATGAGCACTCGTATGCCCCCACGGTTCACCGCAGCTCTGTCTGCAGACCACCGCGACCGTCTGTTGCAGCATGCCCGCCCGGTGGACCTTCCCGAAGGAACGCGACTGTTCGAGGAGAACGGGTACGCCGATCGGTTCTGGATCATGCGGACCGGGACGGTCACCTTGGACGTCCGCGTGCCCGGCAAGCGGCCGGCCGTGATCGACAGCGTCAGTGCCGGCGAACTACTCGGCTGGTCTTGGCTGTTCGAGCCGTACCGCTGGCACTTCGGGGCCGAGGCGATGACGCGGGTACGAGCGGACGAGTTCGACGCCGTGACGGTACGGATGATGATGGACGCCGACCCGAGCTTCGGCTCCGCGCTGGGTCACGTCGTCGGGCAGATGCTCGCCCACCGCCTCTTCTCCGCCCGGGTGCGCCTGCTGGACCTGTACGCCCACCATGGCAGCGGCCTGTAGCCCCCGATTCCCGAAGACCGTGATGCCACCTCGCGTTGCACTGTCAGCGGCGTCATGACCCACACCGCCATCGCGATCGGCCGTGACGTTGAGCCGGCATGGGGACCTGGGCATGGCACGACGTCGAGGCGTAAGCCCTTTCACGCGTCCCTTGGCTACTTCTGAGTACCTCCTTGATCAGGTAGCGTCCGGAACTGCTTAGTCCACTTCGATGCTCCCGCCCCGTCTCGAGGACCCATGTCTGCCAGTGAAGTCCCCGCCCTTACGGCATATCGGGGGCACCGCTCCATCCATGCGGCCACCCTGCGCTCCGCCCGGGTTCGGCCGTCTCGAATACCGGGCGACGGAGCTCTGATCCCTTGAGGTTCCGGATCAGACGACAAGGCAACACGCCCGTGGTCCCGCACCCGGAGGATCCGGCACCCACCCCGGCCGAGCACACCGTCGAGCCAGAGGTCACCGAAGCGCCCTTGTCGGCCCACGAGATAGATCTCATACGCGCCTCCGTCTCGGTGGTCGAGCCGCTTGCCGCAGACATGACGGTCTACTTCTACGCGATCCTCTTCGCCCGCTACCCCGAGGTACGGCCGATGTTCCCGCCGGGGATGGACACCCAGCGCGGCCGCCTGTTGCGCGCCCTGCTGCGCATCGTCGACCTGGTCGACGACCCGGAGAACCTGGTCCGCTTCTGCGGCCATCTGGGGCGTGACCACCGCAAGTTCGGGGCGCTTCGGGCGCACTTCCCCGCCGTGGGCGAATGCCTCCTCGCCTCTCTGGCCCGCTACGCCGGTCCCGCCTGGACCCAGGACATCGCAGCCGCCTGGACCAAGGCGTACGGAGCAGTCGCCGACGCCATGATCAGCGCTGCCGAGCAGGACGCGGAGACACGGCCCGCCGTCTGGCCCTCCACCATCGTGCACCTCGCCCCCCGCGGGCACGGCCTCGCCGAGGTCACCCTGCATCCCCACATGCCGTACGAGCATGCCGCCGGTCAGTTCGTCAGCATCGAGACCCCCTGGCATCCCAAGCAGTGGCGGTTCTACTCCCCCGCGAACGCACCCCGCGAGGACGGCACCCTCACCTTCCACGTACGGGCCGTGCCCGGTGGCGCGGTCAGCAATGCCCTGGTGCACAGGGCCGCCGTGGGCGACGTGGTCCATCTGGGCGCGCCGATGGGCGACATGGTGCTGGACGCCGCCGTCCACAGCGATTTGCTCTGTGTGGCCGGCGGGACGGGCCTCGCCCCCATCCGCGCGCTCATCGAAGAGGTCGCCCGACGCGGCGGCCGGCACCAGGTCGATCTGTTCCTCGGCGCCCGTACCGGTGCCGAGCTGTACGGGATGGACGACATGCTGCGCATGGCGCAGCGGCATCACTGGCTCACGGTCAGGGGCGCGATCTCCGAGGAGTACATGCCCGGGATCCAGGGCTCTCTGCCTCAGGTCCTGGCCGAGTACGGACCGTGGTACCACCACGACGTCTTCCTCAGCGGTCCGGCCCCGATGATCACGTCAGCCACGGAGACGCTCACACTCGGCGGCACATCCCCGGACCGCATCCATTACGACCCGTTCGACACCCCCGCCCTGGCCACTCCCTGAGGCGTCGTCGACCCGCTCCACTCTCGACCGAGTCGTGGAGTCGACGGTTGCCTCGTCGCAGAGTTCGCCGATACGCCGCGTTCGTTGGTGCCGAGCACATTGGCGACGTAACGGATCACCCTGTCGCGTCATCACCCACTTGGCCCCTGCATGGTCGCGCGGTTCGACTGAACGCCGTACGTCGAAACCCAGTGGACGAGTCGTACGTCACCACCCGTTCAGTCGCCTGCGATGCGCTGGCGCAGCTCGTGTGGAGCGGCTGCAGAGAGTCAGACCCTCCTGGGCTGCTCACGTCGTCCTGCGGACGGTGACGACGGGGCAGTGTGCGTGGGTCATCACGGCCTGGCTGACCGAGCCCAGAAGCAGTCCGGCGATGCCGCTGTGCCCGCGGGCGCCGACAACCAGTAGCTGGGCAGCCTTGCTCGCCTCCAGCAGGACGTCACGCGCCTTGCCGCCAACCAGGTCGCGCCTCATGGTGACGTCCGGATAGGTGTCCGCCCGGCCGGCAATCGCCTGGGCCAGCACCTGCTCGGCAGACTCGGGGGCCGTGTCGGGCGATGCTTTGTCCGGCGGCCATGCATGAACTGCCACGAGATCGGCCTTGCGCTGCGCGGCTTCGGCAAAGGCGATGTCGACGGCCTCATCGCTGTCCGGGGAGCCGTCGACGCCCAGTACGACAGGCCCTGCGTCAGTGGATGTGCGGTGCTTCTGGCGGACCGTCATCACCGGGCAACGGCTGCGGGCTGCCAAGGACACCGGTGTGGATCCCAACAGCAGGCCTACGAGGCCTCCCATACCTCTGGAGCCGACGACGATCAGGTCCGCGGCCTGTGACTCGGCTTCCAGCACGTGCACCACATCACCAGTCACGACGGCCCTGGTGACCGCTACCTCAGGAGCCACGTCAAGGGCATGGACCGCCGCTTCCTGGACCAGCGTCCTGCCGGCCGGGTCCGGCACCACGTGCCTGGGTTTGATCGGAACGTCAGCATGGACCACACGCAGAGCCGCACCGCGCCGAGCAGCTGCCATGGCGGCTGCTCCCACGGCGGCGAGGCTCGTCGACGAGCCGTCCACCCCGACAACGACCAGATTGCCCATAGCCGGCTGCTCCACTTCAGGCGGTGGATCTCAGCTTCACCCCATCGCCATGTCCCTGCAATTCTTGCCCGCCCGCCCGCCCGCCCGCCCGCCCGCCCGCCCGCGCTGCCGGGGCCGCTTGGCCGCCCCGGCAATCTCGGCAGGCGAGGCCGAGCGTCAGAACGACGAGCTCAGCCGTTGAGGCCGTTGATGGCCGTCCCCTTACCGGCCATGTTCAGGACGTCGCCGGGGCGGCCGACCGTGTCGGCGACTCCAGTGACGAGGCCAAGGCCGTCGACGCTGGCGTTCGAGACGCCGCCGATGGGGAGGCCGCCGATCGGATCAGCCGCAGCCGGAGCGGCCCCGACCGCAGCGGCAGCACCGACCAGCGTCGTGGCAACGAGAGCACGCTTGATGATGTTGTTCATGCCCTGAGAACGAAGCAGACCCGCCTCGGTCACGCGCCGCTGATGCCCCGGGCGAGATCGAAGTGACGTCAGGCCGCGTGGGACCAGTGGAGATTGTCACCGCTCTTGGGAGCGCCTGCGTGCCTTCCGGAGGATCTCCTTGGCGAGCCTCCGGCGATCCGAGTCAGCTCTGAAGCGAATACCTCGCTGCGCCTCCACTGTTTCGGCAAGCTTTCTGGCCTGCTCCGCGTCGAGCGCATCGACCATGTGCACCGCGAGCCGCAGGGCGTGGTACTGCTCGAAGGGGGTGTTCGAGTTCGCGATGGCGGCAAGGGTGGCTTCGAAGTTCCGCAGCTGCGGGCTGGCCTGCATCATCGCGAGGGCGGTGACGCGCTCCTCGTCCGTACCCTCCCGCAGCCAGCGCATGACCTCGGCCCGCTCGAAGGACTGCTCCTGAGCCAAGTCCCGCGCACGGGCGAGCACCTGTTCCATGGCCCGGGTGCGGGAGGCACCGGCGCGCATCGAGCCGCGTACCGAGCTGTAGTCGGTGGCGACAGGCCCCGCAGCGTCCAGCAGAGCCCTCGCCTCCGCGCGCAGCTTGCCGGCCGTGGCACTGTCACCCTGATGCTCGGACTCCTCCGCCAACGCGAACCTCTCCGCTGCGGCGGCCCGCATCCTCAGCGTTGCCCCTCCGAACTCAAGGCTCTCGATGCGGCTGCCGAGCAGCGCAAGGAGAATCAAGACACCCCCGAAGACGATCAGCGCAGCCGCGCCGGTCCCATTCTCGGTCGCGAAGACCGCGAGTCCCCCTATGCCGAACGACCCCGCACCCAGGAGAGCCGTGATCGTACGCAAGGTGGGCGTGAACCAGACGGTCGTGGCGCTCGTCTTCACCGGCCTCTCCGCTTCAGTTCGGATGGACGTGAAACTACCGGCAACCAGGCATGGAGCCTGTCAATTGAGGCTCCGTGTTGTCGTCGAGGGGCACGGCGCTGGCTCTTCCTCAGGTTGGGTACTGAGCTTGCCGTTCAACCTCGGCCCGAGACGATTCGGGCGAGCGCCTCAGTGGGCCGGCAGAGCCATGCGAGAAGAGTGCTCGTGACCACGAACCAGTGGACACTGATTCGGTCCTGCTCCTTGTCCAGGATTGTTGGGGCCTCACCCCGGTAGACGTAGCGGAGGTACCGGCGGCGGACCGGCGCTCCGGCCACCAGCAGCACTGGTGAGACGACAAGGATGGCCACCGGGACCAGGGCTCGCGCGGCGGCGAGCTTTGCTTTCTCCTCGTATCGCATGCGCTCAGCTTGTCCTCTAGCCTCAACCCCTTGAAGGGGTGGGTATGAATCAGACGGTCTTCGAGTCCATCAGGTACTCAGCTGCATGCCAGGACTGCGGTGCGGAGTTGGACTGCTGGGGTGTCCAAGCCTTGGTGAGCAGCTCCTTGCGCTGGGACGTGGAATGCAGTTGCCCAGCCTGCGGGTTCGCCATGGTCGTGTGTGGTGGTGAACTACCTGCCGAGCTACGAAGTCGACTGCTCTCCGAGCGTGGAGCAGCCCGCCTTCAGGTGGACCCATCGGCGAGGAACCCTGCGATCATGCGGGTTCTGCGGTCAGAACTCGGCATTGGTCTGACGGAAGTCAAGTCCTTGCTGAGGGAGGTCTTGGCGGGAACCTACTCGGGCACGATGCCGGAGATGGAGCTCCTGGCGCGCAAGCTGCGAGCGTCCGGCATTGATGCCGTTGCCGCTCGGCCATAGAAGCCCTGCCTCGACCGTTCAGTTGCCTCTCCGGTGAGGCGAAGCTGAGCGAGCGCGGCCAGGGCGGGCCTGGTTCCGGAGGGGTCCTGACCTCTGGTCCCGCTATCACGCTCCCCCTCCCCACAGCCTTCAGCCGTGCCGGGGTACGCGCCGGCAACCGGTGTCGACCAGGCCGCAAACCCGTCGCTGCGGCGCGCTCCGCCGTCACGGGTCGCCGCGTCGATCATGCTGTCGCCGACCACTCGCAGCACGTTCGCAGTATCCGGGACGGCGAAGAGCTGTTGCCGCGTCCTTTCGCAGTCGATACGGGCCGGCGGCACGCGAGCCCCACACGTCCCGCCGGAGATGTGGACCCTCGCGTGCTCGCCGAACGAGGGGGTGCTACCAGGAGGACTTGGTGACTCCGGGCAGGAATCCGGCATGCGCCTGCTGGCGCATCCGGACACGGGACAGTCCGAACTTCCGCAGGTGTCCACGGGGCCGGCCGTCGACGCTGTCCCGGTTGCGTACCCGGGTGGCGCTGGCATTGCGGGGCTGCCTGCGCAGCTCTTCCAGCGCGCTCCGGCGCTCGGCCTCGGTCGAGGACGGCCGCCGGAGGACGTCCTTCAGCTCGCCGCGCCGCGCGGCGTACCGCGCGACGACGGCCTTGCGCTTCTCGTTCTGCGCGATCTTGCTCTTCTTGGCCATCAGACCCTCACTCCCCGCGCACGGATCCTTGCCACCGCGGCCTCGATGCCGATGCTGTCGATGGTCTTGATCGCCTTCGCGCTCAGTGTCAGGCGGACATGGCGCCCCTCGCTCGGCAGCCAGTAGCGCTTGCGCTGGATGTTGGGGTCGAAGCGGCGGGACGTGCGCCGGTGCGAGTGGGAGATGGTGTTGCCGAAGCCCGGGCGGGCGCCGGTCAGCTGGCATTGGGCGGACATGGTGCTGCTGCCTCTCTCTGAACCGGAACCGTTATTGAAAACGATTCCCATTCCCGTATAGTAGCGGCATGGCACGCAACGAAGTACGCCCGATCATCAAGCTCCGCTCCACCGCGGGCACCGGCTACACCTACGTCACCCGCAAGAACCGGCGGAACGACCCGGACCGCATGGTGCTGCGCAAGTTCGACCCGGTGGTACGCCGGCACGTCGACTTCCGCGAAGAGCGCTGACCCTCCGCCCCCTGTTTGAAGGACCCCCCATGAAGCCTGGAATCCACCCCGCCTACGGCCCCGTCGTCTTCCGCGACAAGGCCGCCGACTTCGCCTTCCTCACCCGCTCGACCGCCACCAGTGACAAGACGGTGGACTGGGAGGACGGAAACACCTACCCCGTCATCGACGTCGAGATCTCCTCGCAGAGCCACCCCTTCTACACCGGCACCGCCCGCGTCCTGGACACCGCCGGCCGGGTCGAGCGCTTCCAGCGCCGCTACGGGAGCAAGGCGTGACCCTGCCCGTCGTCATCGTCGGCGGGCTCCACGCCGACGCCCGCAGGGAAGTCGTGGACCGGCTGCTGCATGCCGTCCCCGGCAGCGTCGCCCTCCATCACGACCTGTCCACTGCAGCGCGGGGCACCGTGCAGCGCCTGGTGCGCGACGCATCGGGCGACCTGTCCCGGGGCGAGGCGCCCCTGGTCAACGACTGCGCCTGCTGCGCACTGCGCGAAGATCTCGTCCCCGAGCTGGAACGACTGGCCGGCAGCGGTCTGACCCGGCTGGCCGTCGTCGAACTGTGGGACTCGGTCGAACCCAAGGCGATGGCCGAGGTCATCGCCGCACACGGCGCCGACGCACTCGATCTCACCGGCGTGATCACCGCGGTGGACCCGGCGCTCGTCCTGCCCTACCTCGTCAACGGCGACGACCTGGCGGAGGCGGGTCTCGCGGCAGCCGCCACCGATCAGCGCACTGTCGGTGACACCTGGGCGCGGCAGCTTGAGTACGCCCCCGTACTCGCCCTCGTCGACAGCGAGGAAGCCGACGACGAGGACCGCGCCCTGCTGGCCCAGCTCCACCCGACCGCTCGACGGGTGGATGCTTCGTCCGGCGAGCTGGCGGCGCTGGCCTTCGCCGGATTCGACGTGGAAACGGCGGCCGCCGCCCAGCACCCGGCCTGTGCCCTTCTCCCCCAGGAGGCGGAGGAAGCGGGAGTCACCACCTTCGTCTGGCACCGCCGCCGCCCCTTCCACCCCGAGCGCCTCTACCAGGCCTTGGAAGACCTCTGCTGTTCCGCCGCCCGCAGCCGCGGCCGGTTCTGGCTCGCCGACCGCCCCGACACCCTGCTCGCCTGGGACGCCGCGGGCGGCGCCCTGTGCGTGGAGAACGCCGGCCCCTGGCTGGCCTCCCTGCCGGATGCCGCCTGGGAGCTGGTCCCGCCGATGCGCCGCGTGGCAGCCTCACTCGACTGGCATCCCGACCACGGCGACTGCTGCCAGCACCTCGTCTTCACCTCCCCCGGCCTCGACCGTCACGGCTTGGAGCAACTCCTCGAGTCCTGCCTCCTCACCGACGCCGAGTACGCGGCGGGACCCGAGGCATGGAAGTCCCTTCCGGCCGCCTTCGACTCCCTCCTCGACCCCGTCTCCTGACGACCCGACGACCCGACGACCGACGACCCCCTCCCGACGACCGACAACCGACAACCGACGACCGCAAGTCATGCAAGGAACGCACATGGCCCGCCGCCAGAACCCCCTCAAGCCGCTCAAGTCCCGCCCCAACCCGCTGGACGCAGCAGGGGTTGGCTACATCGACTACAAGGACACCGATCTGCTGCGGAAGTTCGTCTCCGACCGCGGCAAGATCCGCAGCCGTCGCGTCACACGCGTCACCGCCCAGCAGCAGCGACAGCTCGCCGCGGCGATCAAGAACGCCCGCGAAATGGCCTTGCTCCCGTACGGGACTCGGTAGAGCAGCCTCGCAGCGGCCGAGGACACCCCGACGACGCCTCTGCGGGGCCGACGGGCATGACGGCGTGGGAAGGCCGGGGCGCTACGGGGCCCTCCATGTCGAGATCCCGATCCCCGCGACGGCCACCGCCGGGCGACTCGGCGCCCTTCCAGCGTTGCCGGCTGGGGCCCCTTCCCCGTAAGCGGTCCTCCCCCATGTCCTGGACGGGACCGGTCGCACTGAGGACGCAGACACAGTCAGCAACGGAATCCATTCTCATACGGGCGCCGCAATCGCCCCCGAATCACCCAAGGAGAAGCCCATGGCTGTCCCCAAGCGGAAGATGTCCCGCAGCAACACCCGCCACCGCAGGGCCCAGTGGAAGGCCACGACGCCCCAGCTGGTCCCGATCACGGTCGACGGCTCGGTGCACCTGGTGCCGCAGCGCCTGGTGCAGGCGTACGAGCGCGGCCTGCTGCGCCCCGAGGGCTGAGCAGGTCATGACGACGTACGACCGACTGCCCGTCACGGTCCTCTCCGGGTTCCTCGGCGCGGGAAAGACCACCCTGCTCAACCACATCCTCGGCAACCGCGAAGGGCTGCGCGTCGCGGTCATCGTCAACGACATGAGTGAGGTCAACATCGACGCCGCGCTCGTCCGCGGTGGCGAGGCCGCCCTGTCGCGCACCGAGGAGCGACTGGTCGAGATGACCAACGGGTGTATCTGCTGCACGCTGCGCGACGACCTGCTCGAAGAGGTCGACCGGCTCGCATGCGAGGGACGCTTCGACTACCTGCTCATCGAGTCCAGCGGTATCTCGGAACCCATGCCCGTCGCCGCCACGTTCTCCTTCCCGCGCGACGACGGCGCCACCCTAGGCGATCTCGCCCGCCTCGACACCATGGTCACCGTCGTCGACGCGGCGAACTTCCTGCCGGAGCTCGCCGGCGGCGACGAGCTCACCGCGCGCGGCCTCGACCAGTACGAGGACGACGAACGCACCGTCAGCGACCTCCTCATGGACCAGATCGAGTTCGCGAACGTCATCGTTCTCAACAAGCTCGACCTTGTGGGGCCGAACGAAGCCGCACGACTGCGCGCCACCCTCACGCGCCTCAACCCCGAGGCCCGGATCGTCCCAGCCGTACGCGGGCATGTGGCCCTCGAACAGGTCCTGGGCACCGGTCTGTTCGACCTGGAGCGGGCTCAGCAGGCTCCCGGCTGGGTCAAGGAGCTCAACGGAGACCACGTTCCGGAAACGGAGGAGTACGGGATCTCGTCCCTCGTCTTCCGCTCCGACCGCCCCTTCCACCCCGGCCGCCTGTGGACCTTCGTCACCAAGGGCCTCGACAGCGGCACCTTCGGCCACGTTCTGCGCTCGAAGGGCTTCTTCCGACTCGCCAGCCGCCCCCGCGTGACCGGCCTGTGGTCCCAGGCCGGCGCGGTGGCCCGCTTCGAGCCCTCGGGCACCCTCGGCCACGACACCACCCAGGGCCAGGAACTCGTCTTCATCGGCACCGGACTACGCCCCGACGCCCTCCGGGCAGCCCTTGACGCCTGCCTGCTCAGCCACGGCGAGGCCGTTGCCACCACGGACGACTTCCCTGCCTGGGAGACGTACGGCGTCGACGACGCCTGCGAGCACGAGCACGCCACCCCGGAGGCGGCCTGAAACTCCGGGCTGGGCAGTGGTCGCAGCCACGGCACTGCCCAGCCCGGCAAGCCTCCTGGTCCGACTGATGTGAAGAGGACTCGAACTCGTCGAGCTGGGGCCCTCTTCACACGAAGAATCAGATCAGCGGGCCTCCGAAGGGGCCTCCCAGTCCGTAGTACGTGTCCAGCTCATGGCGGTAGCCGGGGTCATCGAGGTGCTTGTCACGGTGGAACTGGGGAGCGTCCTTGATCTGCTCCTTGGTCCGGTCGACGAAGATCTTGCGGTCGTCCACGTCGATTCGAACCACGGTTCCGGCCGGAAGGAGGACCTCCTTGCCGAAGATCCAGACCCCGGTGTCCACGACCAGATAGGCGTCGCCGACCTCGTCGGAGTGCTTGTCCACCTTCCCGATGCTGCCGTCGATCGCCTCGACCTTGTAGCCGGTCAATACGGTACCGGCCAGATGACCCGCGGTCGACTTGTAGCTCCACACGTGCTCAGTCACGCGAAAACAACTCCTCCGGTAGGCAAGGACTGCCAGCAGATTGCGGCCGTCCTCTTCTTCCGTGTGTACTTCGCAGCGGGGTGCCTTCCCCGCCTGAGCTCCGCCTGCCCCGGCCCCGGCAACACATTCACCCGATCTCACGGCAGCAGCGGAAATGACCGTCGCGGCACGGCGGCGAGCAGCTTGCTTGCTTGCTCAGTGACTGCATGCGTGTCGATGTGTGAAACCTCAGCAGCCCGCGCTTGCAAGGGAGTTCGTCCTTGCATGGGGCACCCGAGGCTTCCGGCCGCAGGCATGCCTTTCGCGCCCCTGTCACAGAAACAGTGCGTGAAATCCCTGTCCCGGGTTACGAGCGGAGGTACGGCGCCGCGCAGACAGCGGCGCGACTTCCCCGACGGAACTGGTGACGATGTCCGAATCGAGCCGACACGAGACCACCCAGCCGCCCTCGGTACCCCCAGCGCCCCCGGTGCGGTCGTGGCACACCGCCGCCCGTCAGCTCCAAGGAGGGATCGGTCTGCCCGTCGAGGCTACGTTCCACTACGACCCCGACGACCCCTGGGCGGTACGCGTGACCTTCCGGCTTCCGCCGGGCAGGCTCGTCGACTGGACCTTCTCCCGAGAGCTGCTGCGCTCCGGGACCCGCGTCCTGAGCGGCGAGGGCGACATCCGGCTGTGGCCGCTGCGCTGCGGTGGCAGGGAAGGACGCGTCCGCATGCGGCTGGGCCCGGCAGGGGCGTTCGCCGTGGTCGACGTCGACCGCGCGGGCCTGCGGAGCTGGCTGGGCGAGACGTACGTCGCCGTGCCCGAGGGAGCGGAGGCCGCGCGGATCGTCTGGGCGGCCGAGACCTCTCAGCTCTTCGCGCGGCCGTAGTGCCGGATTCGTGCGAGGGACTGACGAAGGCATGTGAAAGGAGGAACTGATGCTGGACAGCTGGCGTGCACGTGCGGCCTGCCAGGATGTCGACCCCGACCTCTTCTTCCCTGTGGGAACAGGCGCACCGGCGCTGATCCAGGCCGAGGAGGCCAAGGAGATCTGCCGGCGCTGCCCCGTACGCGAGGAATGCCTGCGCTGGGCAATGGACGACTCCCGCCAGGTGACGGGCGTGTGGGGCGGCCTGCGCGAGGACGAGCGGCAGTCGCTGAAGCGAAAGTCGCGCCGCCGGGCGAACAAGGCGAAATGAGCGCTCGTACGAAGCGCGGTGGCAGGCCGTGACGGGCATGGCGCCGAGGGTCGGCCGATTGGAAGGCACGTCCTGCCCCACTTACGTCTTCGGGCGGCACGGCCCGGTCTCGACCCGGCGTAGAGCGTCGGCACGATCTGCTTGCCGTGCTGCCCGAACCCGCATTCCCGACGGCTCGGGTGGCACGGGACGACGGGGTGGGTCGTGGACGGATTCTCCAGCGCTCTCCCGTGCAGGGCGCGTTCACGGCAGCAGGGCCTGGCGCGTACGTCACGACGTTGGTGACGGGTTCGCTGACGACGAGCGGTGCCTGCACGGAACGGCCTCACCAGAAGGGGGTTGGTGAGGCCGTTCCGCGGAGGGCATCCCGTCCGCGTCGATCGTGCTTACGACTGGTCGAGCATGCCCTTGCGCAGGTGCTCCAGATTGCGGGAGAGCAGTCGGGAGACGTGCATCTGGGAGATGCCGAGCTCATTGCCGATCTCCGACTGCGTCAGCTCCTCGACGAAACGCAGATGCAGGATCCGGCGGCTGCGGTCGTCGAGTTCGACGAGCAGCGGTGCCAGCGTGTGGAAGTCCTCGAAGAGCTCGAGCGCCGGGTCCTCCACTCCGATGAACTCGGCGAGCGCCGTGGCGTCGTCTTCGCCGTCGGGGCCGAAGGCAGCGTCGAGCGACGCGGAGTTGTAGCCGTTGGAGGCTATCCGCGCCTCGATCACCTCGTCCTCGGAGAGGTTCATCAGGGTCGCCAGCTCCGCCACGCTCGGTGCGCGTCCGAGCCGGGAGCTCAGCTCCTCGGTCGCCTTGGCGAGCTCGAGCCGGGCTTCCTGCAACCGGCGCGGTACATGGACCGCCCAGGAGGTGTCCCGGAAGAAGCGCTTGATCTCACCCACGATGTAGGGAATGGCGAAGCTGGTGAACTCCACCTCCCGGGAGAGGTCGAACCGGTCGATGGCCTTGATGAGACCGATGGTGCCGACCTGGACGATGTCCTCCATCTCGTCGCCGCGGGCTCCCCGGAACCGGCCTGCCGCGTAGCGCACGAGCGACATGTTCATCTCAATCAGCGTGTTGCGCGCGTACTGGTACTCGTGTGTGCCTTCCTCCATTTCCGCCAGCTTGTCGAAGAACAGCTTCGACAGCTCGCGCGCGTCCTTCGGGGCGACCTTGCGGGGCGATTCGAGTACGGGAAGGTCCTCCATACCCGTCTCGACACCGGTCCTCGTCTCCGTCGTCACCTCAGTCGGCACTCTGATGACCTTCTCTCGTCGGTTGGCAACGGTTGCCCCCGTGGGGACTTCGCCTACCCCCACTTCCGCGAGGCATGTCAGGAAACGCTCAGCGGGAAGAAGAAACCCCGACCGAGCCGTCACGCGAGGGAAAGACGGGCCCGGACGCGCTTTCCGGACAGCTGCGGCTCCACGGTGACGCTCTCGCAGACCGCCACCACGATCTCGAGACCGTGCTGTCCGATGCGCTGGGGATCGTGGGACCGGGCTACGGGAGCGGTGTCGAGCCGGTCGGCCACCGAGATGTCCAGGGCGTCCTCGAACCATTCGAGAAGCACCCGGCAGGGACCTGGCGCGTGCCGCACCGCATTGGTCACCAATTCGCTGACCACCAGGCGCGCCAGATCGACGCGCTCTTGGGTCACCGGATCGTCTCCGGCGGTCGGCACGGCGGTGAGGAAGTCGGCTGCGAAGTCGCGGGCCGACGCGATCGTCCTGTACCCCATGTCGGCGTCTTCGTAGGACACGCTCGCCGACAGCGACGGCCGACGCACCGCGCTGCTCCTGATGATCACCTCACCCATCGCCCGTCCTCCCTCGTGTGGCCGTCGCCCTTCCCGCCCTGTCCGTCGGGTTTCCCCTGCGCGCCCGCCCCACACCGCGCACACCCGACAAGTACGGATGCGGCCGGCAGAAATGACGAACGCGGGTGGCCGAGGTCCGGTTGCGACGGGACGCGTCCAGGAGGGGGACACGGGCGTGGGCGCCACCCCGTCGAGGGATGGCGCCCACAGCGTCCTGTTCGCCCCTGGGCGGGCAGCGCAGGCCGTTCTTCCTAGCCCTCCGCCGGCAGGCTCGTCGTGGCTACGGCAGCGCGGCGCCGCGGGCGGAGATCCACAGGGCGTACCACTCGTCGTGGCTGAGGTCGGGCTCGCTCGTCGCGGCGTCTCGGCAGGCTCGGATGCGCTCCGGGTTCGACGTACCGATGACGGGGGCGATACGGGCCGGGTGGCGCCGCAGCCACCAGAGCACGATCGTCTCCGGCGTGGTGCCCTTGGCCTCGGCGAGCGAGGTCACGAGCGCGGCCGTGGCCGTCTCCTGCGGGGTCTGCTGTGCCCCGGTGTAGCGCCCCTGTGCCAGCGCGCCCCATGCCTGAAGCCCGATGCCGTGGGTCAGGCAGTGCTCGACGGTACCTGCGGGGAACCCGTTGGCCGCGGACTCCGGGGTGTTGACGAGGATGCCGTCCTCCAGCCAGGCGCGCTGGTGCAGGCTCATCTCCAGCTGGTTGGCCACGAGCGGCAGGTCCATATGGGCCTGGAGCCGGGCGATCTGCGCGGAGTTCATGTTCGAGACTCCGAAACGGCGGACGAGCCCCTGCCGGTGGAGCGAGGTCAGGGCGGCGCCGATGTCGGCGGGGTCGGCCAGCGGGTCGGGGCGGTGCAGGAGGAGGACGTCGAGGACGTCGGTGCGCAGCCGTTCCAGACTCTCCTCGACCCTGCGGACGATGGAGGTGCCTCGCAGGTCGTACAGGCCGGGCCGGTCTCCTTCGGCCAGGCGGATGCCGCACTTGGTCTGCAGGGTGATCCGGTCGCGCAGCCCGGCCGAGCGGGCGAGGACCTCGCCGAAGACGGCTTCCGACTTTCCGTGCCGGTAGATGTCGGCGTGGTCGAAGGCGGTGATGCCGCTGTCCAGCGCCGCCTCGACGGCTGCCTCCGCAGCGTCGATGTCGGCGGCCGTGTGGGGCTGTGCGTCCCAGCCTCCCCCCAGGCCCATGCAGCCGAAGAGGAGGCGGTGGTCGGTCTTCTCGGGCGTGGTCACCGAGTCACTTTCGCACACGTACTCGACGCGGTGCCACGGGACGGCATGCGAGGTCAGCCCCGCTTGCGTGGCCGGTACGGACCCACGGGGCCAGGGCGAACCAGTTTCCTCCAGATGAGGGAGTACGGCGGGACCGCCGTCGCCAGCCCGCCCTTGGTCAGGTGCGGCGCTGCCACCACCAGCGGCGCCCGTGCCGCGGATGCACCGCCCTGCCCATGCGGCGACCCACCAGAGCGTAGCCGAGCAGCGCGCCCGTAGTGTTGAGCAGCACGTCGTCGATGTCGAAGGCTCGCCCCGTGACCAGGGCCCCCTGGATCAGTTCGACCAGGAGCATCGTCGCCACCGTCAGCAGGGTGATCCCCACGAACCCCCGGCTACGGGGGGACACGACCGGTAGCAGCAGGCCGAACGGCACGCCCAGAAGAACGTTGCCGCCGAGCTGCTTGACGGTGTCCCGGAAGGCAGGCTGTGCGAGGTAGGCGCGGATCGAGTCCCCCGGCCGGAGGTTGGCGTGGGTGAGCATCTCCGACGCCGGCGATGGCTGGAGGGTCAGCCGGGCGAGGACGACGCCGAAGGCCACCATCGCCGCGAGGGCCAGCACGGTGACGCCGACGCGGAACAAGCGCCCGGGCCCCGCCCCTGGGGTCTTCTCCTTCCCCTTCTTCGTCTCCTTCTGCTTCTGCTGCCGCTCGGTCGTGACGCGGCGCCATCCGGTACGTGACGTCATGGCAGCCCCAACTCCGCATATTTCCAAGATGGTTGCGGGTGCCCCCGATAGCGGACCGGACACCCTTTCGACGCATGGATCCCGGGCGGGAACCGGCTATGGCGAGTACGTGACGGTGACCTGCTCGAAGCCGAGGGCGCGGAGCAGGCCTTGGAGCATCGACGTGGTGTTCTTCTCGGCCCGGAGCGTCAGGTCGCTCTCCTTGGCGGCGGCGCCGATGCGGTCGGCGGCGAGGACGTGGACGGCGTGCTCGTCGGCCGGGTTGTCGGAGAACAGGTCGCCCAGTCGGTCGACCAGGCCGCGCTGCTTCGAGACGGTGTAGGAGCGCTTGGGGTCCACGGACGGCTCGGCGAGCTGCGCATGCGGCAGACGGAGGGTGGCAGCGCTGCGCTTCTCGTCGACGGTCACGCTGCCCCGGCCGATGCCGCCGAAGTCGACGTACGCGGCCACGCTGCCGCTCGCGACGAAGAGCGTGCGAGTCCCGCGGATCGAGTCGGGCAGCAGCCGGGCGTCCTTCTCGAGGTCGACCACGACCTGGTAGTTGCCGGCAGCGCCCTCGTACCGGTGCATGTCCTGGATGGACTTCAGCACCGCCGGACCGGAACGGTCCCGCGTGTCGACGCCGAACACGTCGTCCAGTCCCGGCACGTGGACGAACCGCCCCAGGAGGAAGAGGACCAGGGACAGCACGACGAGCACGACGGCGACAGCAGGCCACCTGCGCGGGGCCCTTCCTTCTGCGTCTGCTTCCATGTGTTACGGGTGCCCCGCGAGCGGGTCATCACTCCCAACCAGTCTCGTTCTGGGGTTGGTTGGGAGCCACTCCAGGGATGCGCCGACCGTCGGCTGCTCTGCAGTGTTGCCCGTCAAACGCGCCAGAAGCCCCGCCGGAAGGAACTCTGACGGGGCCCCTCTGGAGACCACGCGTGGGGCGGGTGCGGTGGACGCCGCTGGTGCCGTACGGATGACCGCGGCGGCGTCTTCCTCGATCCGGGCGCCCGGCAACGACGGCATGCGGCGCACTAGGCGTGTCTGGGCTGGCCCGGCCGGACCGGGTCCGGTCGGCGCGAGTGCGCGGGTTCCGCGGCCCGTCATCGCAGAAGCCCCCCATGGGGTCCAGGGGGCTTCTGCGCGCTGCGGTGGGTGGTACCGGGTCACGCCCTGAGCAGCCGCTCCGTCACCTCGCGGTAGGTCCGCAGGGTGAGCCGGAGCTGCTCGGTGTCGGGGCCCGGCCCATCCGGATCGCCGTTCTCCTGCCAGCCCGCCCGCAACGCGGTGCGGCGGTCCCTCAGGGAGGCGATGAGCTGTTGCTCCGCCGCGGCGAGGACCTCGGCCGCCTCGGCGACCGAGTCGTGGGGCGAGTCGACGAACCCTGCGAGCGCGTGGTGCAGACGCTGTCCGAGGCGGTCGCGTTCGCCATCGCCGAGCAGCTGTCCGGCAGGGCCTCCGTCGCCGCCGGCGGCGGGCCCGTGACCCGTACCGGATACAGAGCCGCCCCTACCGTTGACGTCGTACTCACCACGGTCGCCGTGGTCCGGACTGCGACCGTCGCCGGAAGCGTGGCCGTCGCCCGGCCGGCCCGTCGTGTCCCGTCCGCGCGGCGCGGCGGGGGGCGCGGCGGGAGCGTTCGTACGGCTCCCGCCGCTCCGGCCCGTGGCACCGGGGTCCTCGGACGGGCGGGCGGGCTCTGGCGCCTGCGGCAGAGGCTTCGCCGGAGGCGGGGTGGGCGGCGGGGACGCGCTCACCGGCGGTGCGGTGGGTGGTGTCGCTGGATGGCCGGTGCGCTGGGCGGGCACGGCCGCGGCAGGGGCTCCCCCGGTTCCGCCGGACGCCGGCCCGCCGGCGCCGCCCGCCGCGCCCGGGGCCCTCTGGGGCGCGGATTCACGCCGCGCTTCTCCATCGGCACCACCGGCTGTCCACTGGTCCCGGTCCTCGCGTCCCATCACGCGCCACTTCCCGGCCTGAGGAGATGCCCGCGGTGTCGCCCGGACACCGAGCGTGCTCGGGCATCCCCGTTGCCGGTCGAATCCCCGGCCGCCGTCAGGTCCTCGAACAGGGCACGTGCGTGAACCAGCGCCTCCCGCAGCTCCTCGGTGGAGGCGGACTTGGAGTGCACCGCACGGCGTACCGTGCGCAGGCCCTCCACGTGGTGCGGATGGTGTACCGACAGGGCGGCGAGCTGCTCCTCGCGCCGATCGGGATCCGGGAAGCCCCGGGTCGCGGCGATCCGCGTGAGGAACTCGTCGGCGTCGGCGACGGCCTGCCGTGGCGCGTCGACGAAGCGCTCCTGGAGCATGGTCCACTGAGCGGCGTAGTGCTCGCGGATCTCCGGCTCCAGCGGCAGAGGGCGGATGCCGCCGTGCCGCTCGACCCGCTCGCGCAGGTCCTGGTGGGCGGACTCGCTGTCGCCGCCGTGCCGTTCGAGGGTGCGGTCGTACTCGGGGCCGAAGCGTCGCTTGAGGGAGCGCGTGCCGCTGCCCGTGCCCGTGCGGGCCCGGAGCAGGACACCGGCCGCCGCTAGCGCGGCGACCGTCGCCACGATGATGAGAACTGCGGTCAGGGTCGACATGACTGCCTTCCTGGATAGTGACTCCTGGCTGGCTGTTCGTCACTGCTTGCTGGGCGCCTGTCGGTTCGGCTTGCCGCTTCTCAGGCGGTCAAACCCGGCGCACGCCAGTGTCACCGGTGCGGCGGGCGGAGAGACCGCCGCCGGGTACGGCCGATGAGGCCGGACAGCGGGCCTGGCGTCGTAACCTGGAACCTCCGCGGACGATAGGCGCGGCCGGGACGTTACAGGGGTAGGAGAGCAGCATGGACAGCGCCCTCTGGCTCATCGTGGCCGTGGTTCTCGTGCTCGTGGTGGCGGGATTCGCGGCCGTTCTGCTCGTACGCGTCTTCCAGGCTCGCAGGCTGCTGGTCGACGCCGGCGTCCCGTTGCAGCACAAGGCCCTGTTCTGGGCGGCGGTGGTGTACACGGTCTCGCCGATCGACCTGATCCCGGACCCGGTCTACCTGGACGACATCGGTGTACTCCTGGTCGCCCTGCGGGCGCTGCATGCGGCGGCAGCCGGGAGCGGGGCGGACTCCAAGAGACTGCAGGCGGGCTCGGAAGCCTCGACCAGCCGTCCGTCGAGAGTGCCGCCCCAGTAGCGGTGGGTTCCGGCGGCGGCCTGCGCCGCCGGTCCCCCGACGACCCGGAGCATCGGCCTTAACGGCCCTGCCATTCGCCGGAGCGTCCACTGCGTGGACTGAAAGCATCAGGGTCGCCGTGGTCGACATTGCGTACGCATGAGAGGAAAGGCGACCGTGCCGGACAGTCATCCGGTCTCAGGCCGGATGACCGGGCGAGAAGTGGGTGACGTCGCTGAGGCGCAGGAGATCGGTCCGGTCGGCTACAGGTGGCGCGGAACCTTCGGCGACCGGAGCGAGCAGGAAGCCGACGTGGTCTCCACCGTCCCACCGGGTCTCCACCCGGCCGACGAACCATGCGCATGCGTCGGAGAGTACGGGTACGCCGCCGGGCCCAGGCGTCCAGTCAACCCGGGCGAACTTGTCGATCTCGTCGCCGGTCTCCTCTCCGAACAGCCGCGCGGTCTCCATCCGCGTACGCCTCAGAACGTGCACCGCCAGGTGGGAGGAGCGACAGGCCACGCCATAGGTGTGGTTCTTCCGGGACAGCCACACCGTGAAGCGCGCCGGGTGGATCGAGGACTGCGAAGCGAACCCCACGACGCACCCTGCGCGCTCGCCGTCAGCGGCCACAGCCGTCACCAGGTGCACGGGGAGATCGAGCGCCTCCGTGAAGGCATCCAGACCCGACATGGGCGGCTCCCCTTTCATGGGATTCAGTCACGACCCCTCGACCGCGTGCGGCCCACACACGGGAACGCGCAGTCTCCCGGCCTTCAAGATCCCACCCGTATCCCGGAGTGCTGCGTGAGGCACGCCGGGTCCCTTCCAGAACGAACCGCAGGCCGACACGGCCGGCGAACTCGACGACCGAGCAGTGCGCGTCGAGGATCCAAGGCCCGGGTGTCCGGGGTGTCACGCAGGTCGATGCCTGTGACGCGCGAGGTGATGCCTGTGACGAGTGGGATCCCGAGCTCCTGGGTCTGAGGCGAGCGTTGGAGATCGGAGCACCGCTTCCTCAGCGCTCTGCATGACACACGCTCGCACTCCGGCGGGCCGCCGGGAGCAGCCCCGGTCTCAGTGGGTGGGGTGCCATTCCGCGAGGAGGATGGTGGCGTCGTCGTTGAGGTGATGGCTCTGGTGCGTCAGGAGGTTCTCGATCAGGCGGCGGAGGGCTTCAGGTGCGGGGTCGCCTGCCGCCATGGAGCGGATGATCGTGTCGGCGAGGCGGGTTTCACCGAACAGCTGATTGTCGGTCGAACGTGCTTCGGTGACGCCGTCACTGTAGAGAAGGACACGGTCGCCGGGTTCCAACCGCGTCCGGTGCTGCGCCGGGGCCGATTCGGCGTGGAATCCGAAGCCAAGGGGAAGCTGTACAGGTCTTTCCAGAGCATCGGTCAGCACATGACCGTCGCGGATCAGCAAGGGCGCGGGGTGGCCGCAGTTGACCCAGGTGAGCTCTCCCCGCACGGTGTCGAGTTCGGCGATGATCCCGGTCATGAGGCGGTTCGGGATCCACTGGGCGAGGGTGCGGTCGATGGTTCTGGCGATGTCCGGCAAGGTGCCGCCGGAGCGGCGGGTGGATCGGCAGGCTGCCAGGCCGACCGCGCTCGCGCCGCCGGAGGCCAGGTCGTGGCCCATGGCGTCCAGGAGTGCCAGGTGCAGGCGTCCGTTGGTGAATCCGTGGTCGAAGGCGTCGCCGCCGATGTCGTAGGCCGGCTCCAGCACAGCGGTCGACGTGGCCTCTCTGGTCCCGATCGTTCTCGGCGGCAGGAACGCCCACAGAAGTTCGGCCTGGAGCGTCATGGAGCGGCTGCGACCTCGTGTGATGAGAAGGTCGTTGTGGGTGGTCTTGGAGATGACCAGCAGCGTGGCCAGGCTTGCCAGGGCCTTGCAGGAGTCCAACCAGCCGGCATCCAGTCCTGGGCCCGCTTCCATGACTCCGACGCGCTCGATCCCGTCGTTCAGCGGCAGCCAGGCGGTGGTGCCGTCGCTGCCCAACTGCACCCGCTGGGTGCGGTAGGCCAGGCCGGCCAGTGAGCCGTCGATGGCGAGTCTGTCGCCGTCGCCCGCCGCCGAGGGATCCGACCGCCGGCCCGCACTCTCGCGAACGGGGAGCACCACCAGCCCCGCCTGCTGTACGTCGGCCACGTACACGCGCGCCCTTGTGGCCCCCAGGCGCCGCGCGGCCTCATCGATCAGGACGGGCAGTTCACCGGCGGACGCGTCGTGCGACCGCTCCAGCACCCAGGCCAGAACGGGACCCAGCCCACTCCCCGTCGGCTCGTCAGCTTTCACCGCAGGATCGCTCCAGGCAGGCCGCTACAGCACAGCGACAGTTCACAGAAACGCCCTCAGTTCGGACGGTACGGACACGACCATCTTCGTCACCTGTCAGGGCTGAGACCTCCCGACACGTCGAACATCGACCGAGGTGCTGGGCTGAGGCCACGACGGGGGCGTGGCGACTTGGGCGGGCGTCGCACGGCCGAAGCACGAACGCTGCGGGCAGCAATCTGATCTTGAGCGTGGAGCATCCTGGCGGCTGGTCCCGACGTGTCGCGGCAGTCGATTGCCGGGAAGGGAGGGGACGGGAAGGGCTCGGCGATCCTACGGAGTTCGGAGATGCCGGGCCATCGGCCTCCGGCGGGGGACGACCTGACAATCTCCGGATCGTGCGGAGCTCCATGCGCCCGGCCGGCCACCGTGGCGTCCTGACCCGAAGCCGGGATGACACATAGAACAGCGGGATGCGGGCAGTCGCTGCGCACGGGTGGCGGAACGTTACCGGCTTCGCCGCCCGCCGTCTGCAGTGGCCTCGCCACGAGCCTGGCCCCAACGAGAAACCGAGGCACACCATGCTCCTCGTCGGAGTCATTCTCCTCATCATCGGACTCCTCACCGGCATCGCCATCCTCTGGACCATCGGGATCGTCCTGGTCGTCGTCGGCGCCGTCCTGTGGATCCTCGGATCCGTCGGACACGCGGTCGGAGGCCGCCGACACTACTGGTGAGCCGACCAGTGCATGCCGCGCTCCCACCCGTACAGTGCCCAGGCGACCGCACTTGGGGGAGCGCGGCGGCGAACTTCGCTGTGACCCATCCTGTGCCCGCGACGTGGGCTGGTGGACGGTACGGAAGCGGTGACTCCCGCGTGAGTTCCCGGCCCTCGGTGTCGACGAACCGGCGGGGCACGCCGTACGTTCCGCCGCCCGCCCGCCGGCCCGGAGCCCGCCGCGGACGTCCCGCCACGAAGGTCAGCCCGTCAGCCTCCTCAATGGTCACTGGTCTGCGCCCTCCTCCGTGTCCGCCTCCTGCTCCCCGCCCGGAGCCACTTGGGAGTGCGCCGCGTCCGGCACGGTCCCAGCAGGATGGGCGCGGAGGTATGCGACGACGGTGTTGCCCACGGCGACGAGCGGGACCGCCACCACGGCCCCGCCGATACCCGCGACGATGCCGCCGGTCGCGACGGCCAGGACGACCGCCAGTGGGTGGACCCGCACAGCCCTGCCCAGGATGAACGGCTGCAGCACGTGCCCTTCGATCTGCTGCACCAGGAGGACGACCATCAGCGCCATCAGCGCCGTGAAGACGCCCTCGGTGACGAGCGCGACGACGACAGCGAGCGCCCCGGAGACGACGGCGCCGACGAGGGGCACGAAGGAGGACAGGAAGATCACCACGCCGATGGGAACGGCGAGCGGCACGCCGAGGAAGTGGATTCCCACGCCGATGAAGACGGCGTCGATCATGGCAACGATCATGGTGCCCCGCACGTATGCGGTGAGGGTCCGCCAGGCGCGCGGGCCGGCGCCGGCGACACCGGGGCGTGCCGCGGCGGGGACCAGCTTGAGCGACCACAGCCAGATGCGCTTGCCGTCGTACAGCAGGAAGAGGGTGGCGAACATGGCCAGCAACAGCCCGGTGATCACCTCCACCAGCACGGTCACGCCTTGGAGCCCGGCGGACGTGATCTCACTCGTGCTGTTGCCGATGGTGTCGCTCAGGGCTTCGGCAATGTCGTTGATCTGTTTCTCCGTGACGTGGAGCGGGCTGTCCAGCAACCATTGCTTGAGTTCGTCGATGCCTTCCTGAACGCGCTCGGAGAGGTTTCCGAGGTTGTCGAGCACCTGCCAGACAACAAACCATCCGACCAGTCCGAGCAGCACGAATCCGCAGGTCGCCGTCGACGCCGTCGCCGCACCACGGGAGAGTCCGTGACGGTGCAGCCGGGCGACCGTCGGCTGGAGCAGCGCGGTGACCAGAAGGGCGACCACGAAGGCGAGCACGACCAGCCGTACCGCTCCGATGACCCGCATCAGCACCCAGAGGGTGGCCGCGAGCACCAGGAACCGCCAACCGGCCTCCGCGGCCACCCGAACGGCCCAGGGCACCGAAGCCGCGGCACTCGGGGGCCTCGGCCCGCCATCGCGTCGCAGCTCCGGAGGAAGCGACTCGTCCCACGCTCCGTCGTCCTCGGCTTCCCGTTGGGCCCGGAGCCGCGCTCGACGCTCGCCGAAGGCGGAGGCACTCCGCTTCGCACGTCCGAGCCATCCGCGCGGGCCGGGCTGTCGAGGTCGGTCCACTCCGGAGAACCTCCGAGTCGTGTGTGCGGAAGAGCTCCTCCCAGGCTGGCGCGTACTCCGCCCACCGGCACGTCGGGCGCCGCCTGATCGCGCCGGCGTCGTGATCAGCCCGGCCAGGTGCCGGTGAGGCGGCGGGGGGCGCCGGCGAGGATCGCGCCGTGAACAACTGCGACGAGCAGACTCTCGCCACGGACGGCCGAGCACACGCCCCCTCGACGACTCGTCCGAGTGAGGGGCGATTCAACGCCGGTCCGCCGCGTGCCTAGGTGCGGATTACGGAGGGTTTCATTGCGGCAGATTACGGCAAGGCGCCTCATATGGTACGAATCGGCTACACCATGATGACCGAGCAGGCCGGTCCTCAAGAGCTGGTGTCGCATGTCGTCGGAGCAGAGCGTGTGGGCTTCGACTTCTCCGTCATCTCCGACCACTCGTTCCCCTGGCTCGACTCCCAGGGGCATGCGCCGTACGCGTGGAGCGTTCTGGGCGCGGCGGCGCAGGCGACGTCACGCATCCCTCTGATGACGTTCGTGACCTGCCCGACCTTCCGCTACCACCCCGCGGTGATCGCGCAGAAGGCCGCGACGATGCAGGTGCTGTGCGACGGCCGCTTCCGCCTCGGCCTCGGCTCCGGCGAGAACCTGAACGAACACATCGTCGGGCCCGGCTGGCCGGCCGCCCACGTCCGGCTGGAGATGCTGGAGGAGGCTGTGGGCATCATTCGCGGGCTGTTCGACGGCGGGTACGTCACTCATCACGGCATGCATCTCGACGTGGAGAACGCCAAGCTCTGGGACCTTCCCCCCACACCGCCTCCGATCGGCATCGCCGTCTCCGGAGAGCGGTCCTGCGAGCTGGCGGGCCGCCGCGCGGACGTACTGATCGCCACTGAGCCCGAGAAGGACCTGCTGAGCGCGTTCGCGACGCACGGTGGCGCCGGCAAGCCGTGCATCGGGCAGCTCCCGGTCTGCTACGACCCCGACCGCGCCGCGGCGGTGGCTCGGGCACACGAGCAGTTCCGCTGGGCCCTCGGCGGCTGGGAGGTCAATGCCGAGCTGCCCGGCCCGGCGGGCTTCGCGGGAGCCACGGCGCACACGCGTCCCGAGGACGTCGCCGAGGCGATTCCCTGCGGCGACGATGTGCAAGCCTTTGTCGAGGCCGTGCACCCTTATGTCGAAGCCGGGTTCACCGAGGTCGCCCTGGTCCAGATCGGGGGCGACCACCAAGCCCCGTTCCTGGACTGGGCGGAGACGAAGCTGCTGCCCGCCCTGCGCGAGGTGTGAGGTGAGGGAGTCGAGATGAGCCGCGCAGCGTTGTTCGATGTCGATGGCACCCTCACGGACACCAACCATCTGCATGTCACCGCGTGGTGGGAGGCCCTGCGGCAGGCGGGGCACGCCGTCCCGATGCACGCCATCCATCGTGCCGTCGGTCTTCCCGGCGAGGATCTGCTCGATCATGTCCTGGGTGAGGGCCGTGATCGTTCGGAGGACGATCGCCTGACTGCCGCACATGACACCCTCTACGCCACGTACTTCGACCGACTTCCCGCACTGGACTCGGCCTCCGAACTGCTGCGGGTTCTCGCGCGGCAGGGCTGGACAGTCCTGCTCGTCACCTCCGCCAAGGACAACGAGCTCAGAGCCCTGCGCCGTGCCATCGACGCCGACGACGCGATCTCGGATACGGCCACCGCCGATGACGTCGAGGACGGCAAACCCGCACCCGAACCGGTCGAGCAGGCCCTGGAGTCGGCGCGGGTATCGCCCGAGCGGGCGGTGTTCGTCGGCGACACGGTGTGGGACATGAAGGCCGCCACGGCGGCCGGTGTGACGTGCGTGGGACTGCTGTGCGGCGGGATCCCCCGCCACGACCTGGAAGAGGCAGGCGCCGCCGCCGTCTACCGAGATCCTGCCGAGCTGCTGCAGCGACTCGGCGAGAGCCCCTTCTCGTCGGTGACGCCCTGAATCATCTCCGAGGCGGGCCTCTACGGCGGGGTGATCGATGGGAGGTACACGAAGTCGGGGGAGCCGGGCGGCGGCGACGAACGCGCTCGATACCCGTGCTGACGACACCATCGTGTGCGGCGGACAGCCTCCTCAGTCACCGGATGCCTCGGACACGACCGCTCGCAGGCACAGGCTCGCTCAGCCGATCGAGTGGCAGGTCGTAGAGTGCGAAGGCCCGGTCGATGACCGGCTGGGCCACGTTGCGGACACGGACGCCGCCCGCCGTCGTGCCGTGCTCCGCGCCGAGGTGCGCGTGGCCGTGGACGGCGAGGTCCGCTCCCGCCGCGTCGATGGCCTCCGCGAGCAGATAGCTCCCGAGGAAGGGATAGATCTCCAGCGGCTCGCCCGCCAAGGTGTCCGGCACCGGAGAGAAGTGCGTCAGTGCGATCCGTATCCGGCACCCGCCGGCCGCCAGCCCCGCGAGCGCGTGCCGGAGCCCGTCCGCAGCCAGCCGGGTCGTACGGACGAAGGCCTTCATCTCCGGCTCGCCGAATTCACCCGCACTGCGGCCCGCGAATCCTCCGCAGAAGCCCTTCACCCCGGCGATGCCCACGGTGTACTCCCCCACCGTCACTCGCGTGGCGCGCCCTTCGAGGACGGCTACCCCGGCCGCCTCCAGTGTGCGCGTGACGCCTGCCGCCTGGTCCGCGTCGTAGTCGTGATTCCCGAGCACCGCCACCACCGGCACCCCGAGATGGCGCACCTCCTCGGCCACCACCTCCGCCTCGGCGACCGTGCCGTGCCGCGTCAGGTCCCCCGCCAGCAGCAGGACATCGGCACACTCCGGCAGTGTCTCGAAGGCGGGACGGAGCAGTCCGCTGCAGTCGGGGCCGAGGTGGATGTCGCCGACGGCCGCTACCCGTACGACGTCACGCACTGCCTGAGCCGCGGCCGTCGCCGCGCCGTGGCCGGTCACGGAATCTCCTCGTGCCGGGCGGGGGGTTCGGCGCCCGCGACAACGAGATCGGCGCGGACGGGCAGGCCCGCGAACTCGGCGTGCGCCAGGCGTAGGATCTCGCCACGCCGCTCGGCGGTCTGCACCGTGCCGGTGAGCAGCACCGTTCCGCCCCGCAGTTCGACGCGTACGCCGAGCTCTCCGAGGTCCTCCTTCGCGAGCCGCTCCCGCAGATGCGCGATCCGGTACTCGACCGGGTACGCCCCCTGGTCACCGAGTGTCATCGTCACCCCTCTGCTTGTGGGGAGCGGCCACCGGAATGACATCGAGCAGTTCCAGCAGGTACAGGAACGCCGCCGCCATCGCTGCGTCGCCGGTCTCGCGGCGTACCCGGTCCCAATCGACCTTCTCCCGCAGACCACGCGCCAGCGGCAGCAGCGCGCCGAAGTCGCAGTGATGCTCGGAGAGCGCCGCAAGTCGGCTGGTCATCATGTCGGTCGGGGCCAGGACAGGCATGTGGACGGAGTCCACGGGCAGGTGCTCCGCCCGGTCGAGGAGTTCGCTGGTGACCGGGCGGCCGGCCAGCGCGAAGATCAGATCGATGTCCTCCCCGCCCGCGCGGGCCTTGATCAGCCAGTCCTCGGCCGGGGCGACGATCTGCACACCCTCCCGCTCCAGCAGCTGGACGACCGTGTCGGCGTCCTCTCGCCGCAGGGCGAAGTCGGTGTCGTGCTGGAGCGGGACGGGAATGCCGTGCGCGTACGCGGCGACGCTACCGACAAGCGCGAACGGGCATCCCGAGGTCTTGAGCAAGGAGCCGATCGCCTTGGTGGTCTCCAGAATGGCCTGCGTGTGGTCGGCCGGCAGCGCTTCATGGGCCCCAGAACCCGGCCGGACCGACCGGGCAGTCGGATCGGAAGCAGGCCGTTCCCAGGCATCCGTGAGATTCATTGCGCGTTCCTCTCACCGCGGAACAAGCGACTACCCACGTACCCGGCATACATCCACGCTCCCGGGAGCGCCTCCAGGGCCTACCGCTTTCGTTGACCACTCCTTCTCCGGCTGTCGTGCGGTCGACTCCACGGAGTGACGCACGAACTCAGGAGTCGGGATTCGACGCCTCGTCGCCTGCTCCCTCGGTTCTCGACGGTCCTGGCCGTGTCCGGCGCCGGTGGCTGGTGTCGCACCAGGAATGGTGACGGCTGCGGCGGCATGTGCAGAGCGCAACGCAGAACCGGTCCGACGTGACGCGGGTGCCGTCTTCCAGAACGACTTCGACCGGACCTTCCATGAGCATCGGCCCGTCCGCCTGGGCAGTGATGCGACACACGCTCTCAGCGGGTTCGTTCGGCACGGATGACCACCAGCTCCTCCGACTCGTCACCTGACTACACAAGGGCCTGGCTGCACAACCACGATCGCCTGGACCTGAGGACGGGACCGAATCGCACCGCTGCCCGCTCCAGGGTCTCGGCCCTCAATCCGGCCGCCCGCAAGCCCGCAAGGGTAGGGGCCTCTCCGCTCAGCGCGGAGTGCACGAGAAGGAGCACACCGCCGGCCCGCAGCAGGCGAGGCACTTCCTGGCAGATTCGATCGAGAATCAGCCGACCGTCACGCCCGGCCTCCCACGCCCGCGCTGAGCCTCGATGGGGAGAGCGTCGAGCGGGCCGGGGACGTACGGAGGGTTGCTGACGACCAGGTCGAAGGTGCGTACCGCGACCGGCATCGTCAGGTCACCACGCAGGACGCGGATCCGCTTCCGTGCCAGCCGTGCCAAGGCGATGTCGGCCTCCAGGTGGGGCTCGTCCTCGAAGAGCCCTGCGATGACCTCTCGCCGGACGACCTGCTCGTGAACAGCGTCGGCCTCGACGTGCTCGGCGTAGAAGAACTCCGCCGCTCGGCCTGCTACGGTGCGCCGCATCGCCGCGGCCAGGCGAGCGGATCCGGGCGAGGAGGTGATCTCCACGGCCGCGAAGTGGCCGATGAGGCAGCCCCGCAGCGCACGGTGTCTGCCGGGGGACGTACTGCTGACGCCCGTTGCCGCTCGGACACGATTCCACGCGCTACGCCTGCGGCCTGCTGGGGCCTTCTGCGCGGAACCGTTTCGGACAGGTAGCGAGGGGGCAGCCACGCCGCGTGGGGCCGTATCCGAAAACGATCAAGGGAGCCGCCCCCATGTCGACTGGGACGCTTTCGGCCATCACCGTGATGGTGGTCGCCCTGAGAGCGGTGGCCACGGATCGCACCATGCAGCGGCGCCGTCGACTCGTCACCTCGCTCATCCAGGCTCGCGGGTACCCAACGGAGAAACTCGGCCAGCCGGCACGGCACCTCTCCGTCGAGTACGGCCGCACCCTGCTGCACTACCGGCAGCGGCCCGGGCTCCGATAAGACGATGACCACCGATCCTGCAAGGCGATGGTCCCCGTTCGGTCGGACACGCAGCGTGATCCGCCGATCGCGGGCCGGGCACCGGTGGGGGCGGATCAGCGATCTGGAGCTGTGGCAACGTTCGCTGGGCTTCGCTGCGCTCGGTTTCCTCACGCTGGTACCGCTGCTGATCGTCGTGTCGGCCGCGGATACGGCGGGTGGGAGGGGGTTCGCTCAGTGGCTGGGGGACGGACTCGGCGTATCGGCGGCCGCCAGGGACGAGATCGAGCGGTTGTTCGCTCTGCCGGGACGGGTGTTGCGGACCACGACGGCGTTCAGCCTCGCCCTGCTCACGGTGTTCGGTCTCTCGTTCGGCACAGTGGTGCAGAGCGGCTACGAGAAGGCCTGGGATCTGCCCCCGGCCCGCTGGCGGGCGAGGTGGCGGCATGTGGTGTGGCTGGCAGTCCTCATCGGGGTGCTCTACCTGTTCGCGGTCACATCCTTGTGGCGCGACCCGGCTCGTGGTGTCGTCGTGGTGAGCGGCATCCTGTTCTTCTGGTGGTCCCACCGGCTGCTGCTCGGCGGCCGGGTCTCTTGGCTCGCCCTGCTGCCCGGAGCGGTGTCCACCATGCTGGGACTGCTCGGACTGCGAATCTTCTCCCGGCTCGTCTTCTCTCCACTGATCGCATCGAGCGCCGTCACCTACGGCCCGTTCGGTGCGTTCCTCGTCATCGAGACATGGCTCGTCGCCGTGGGCGTGGTCGTCTTCGGCGGTGCGCTGGCCGGCCGGATGATCGACGATGAACTGCCCCGCATGACGCATGCGCTGAAACGGCGACGGTGATTCGGGCGCGCGTCGTGGCGCAGATTCAGAACTCCGCCGCGGCGAGGGGGTGACCGAGCCTCAAAGAGCGTTCTGTTCCGGCGGGGCGTTCGGGCCTCGTCGGCGGGACCGTATGAAGCGCACCAGGTGCGTGATGCCGTAGCCGAGCAGCCAGGGCAACACCGTGATGCCTCCGATGTACACGACCAGGTAGCCGAGGAAGTCCTCCAGGTTCGCCGGCGGATCCAGGCCGCCGTCCACCCGTCGCGGCCGCTCCCACCTGCTCAGTGGGAAGGTCATGAGGATCGCCGAGGTCAGCACCGGTGTCAGCGGGACCAGCACCGACCACAGCCGAGGCCGTCGACCGGGCGCCGAGGCGCACCACACCCCCAGCGAGACCATGGCGAACGGCCCGAACAGCACCCACAACAGGGTCGGGAGCATGAGCAGCGCCCACCACTCGTCCGTGTACCCGAACATCATCGGCGTCGCCCCCCTGCTTCGCCCGCCCCTCGGGGGCGTTTTCTCCCCCGTCGCGTCGATGTCAACCTACCGCCGACGGTCCCCCCACAGCATCCGGGTTTCGCGCCTGCGCGTGGCCGCCCGGTCAGGGTGCTCGATCCGGAGGTGCGGGATCCGGGGGCGATTGCGCCAGGATGCCGTTCGAGCGAGGGCCCTGTCAGGCGGGCGCGCCCGCGGGTGGCTGCTCGCTGGTGCAGTAGCGGCACTTGGTGGCCGCCTCGGGGATGTCCTCGGCCAGACAGGCCGGACAGGTCTTCACCGGCCCCGGCTCGCCGAAGGCGGTGATACCGCGGCGCGCCTGGTAGTGCTTGTACGGCACGACGATCAGGAAGTACACGACTGCCACGAAGATGAGGAAGTAGATCAGCGCCGAGATGAACTCCCCGATGTCGAGGTACGTCGCGGCGTTCCCCTCCTCTCCGAGCTGCCAGCCCAGTCCGGCGGAGTCACCGCCCTGGAACCGGGCGACGATCGGGTTGACGACGTAGTCGGTGAACGCCTTGATCAGGGTGGAGAAGGCCAGCGCGATGACCAGACCGACGGCGATCACGATGACGTCGCCGCGCATGAGGAAGTTCTTGAAGCCCTTGAGCACGTTTGTTCTCCCTTTCCGGAGACAGGCGTGCTCAGCACGCTAAGTCCGGCTCGGCTCGGGGTTGGTGAGCCACGGCGGGAAGCACCCGGACGGCGGCCCGCGGTCTGGGCCGTGGGTGATCGCCTCGAAGCGGGTTCGCTGGTCGGACGATGCGCCTCTGTGATCGCGACGGCCTTCACCTGGGCGCGTCCACCCACTGGGTGGACGGAGTGAGCGGACGCGCGGTCCGGCACACCCGAGTCACTCGGATGACGCACCCACTTCGTCGCCCTGACCCGTGCCGTCGGCTCAGTCGGCCGGGTCGACGATCCGGTAACCCACGCCGGGTGTGGTGGTGATGACCAAGGGGTCGCCGAGTTTGCGGCGCAGGCGGCTGATGGTCACGGTGACGGTGTTGGTGAACGGGTCGGCATGCTCGTCCCAGACCCGTTCGAGGAGGTCCTCCGCGCTGAGGAAGGCGGGGCTCGCGTCCAGGAGGGCTTCGAGCACCGCGAACTCCTTGACGGAGAGGTTGAGCCGGCGACCGTCGCGGCCTGCTGTGCGGTGCAGCGGGTCGAGTTCGATGCCCGCCGCGCGCAGAGTGCGGGACCGGGCGGAGGGCCGGCGGCGGGCCAGGGAGCGGATGCGCAGGACGAGTTCGGGGAAATGGAAGGGCTTGGCGAGGTAGTCGTCGGCGCCGAGGGTCAGGCCGCTGACGCGGTCGCCGGGCGAGGCGGCGGCGGTCAGCATCAGGACCATCACACGGCCGTCCCGCTCGCTGATCATCCGGCAGAGGGTGTCGCCGTGGATGCCGGGCAGGTCGCGGTCGAGCACGACGACGTCGTACGCGTTGACGTCCAGTTTGGCTGCGGCGTCGATCCCGTCGTGGGCCAGGTCCACGGCCATCCCCTGGTCGCGCAGCCCTTCGGCGATCACCTCGGCGAGGGCGCGGGCATCCTCGACCACCAGGACTCTCACCGTGCCACGTCCATTCCTGTGCCGTGCGGCGAGCCGGGGGCTCCCGCCGTCCTGTCATCGGTGCGGGGAAGAGTCACGGTGACGCGCAGGCCGCCGTCGGCGCGGGCCTGGAGGTCCAGGGCGCCACGGTGCGCCTCGGCGATGGCAGCGACGATGGAGAGTCCGAGGCCGCTGCCCCGGCCGGTGCCGGTACGATCCGCGCCGAGGCGGCGGAAGGGCAGCGCGAGGTCCGCCACCCGCCGCTGCTCCAGGACCGGGCCGCTGGACTCGATGACGAGGGACACCGCGGTTCCGTCGTCGCCTTCGCCTTCCTCGCCCCGTACCTCGACGCCGATCCAGCCTCCCGAGTCGTTGTGCGCTATCGCGTTGTCGACCACGTTGTCGGCCAGGCGCCGCAGAAGCGTCCGGCTGCCCCACACCCACGCGGAGCCGTCGATCCCCTCTTCGCGGACCGTCAGGCCCTTGGCCTCGATGTCCCCGGCTCGTGCGTTCAGGGCGGCCCGTGCGACCTGGCCCAGGGGGAGCCGTCCCGCGTCGGTGAACTCACCGTGCCGGGTGCGCGCCAGGACAAGGAAGCTCTCCAACAACCGGTCCACCTGGTCGAGTTCGGTACGCATGCGGGCGGCCAGCGTGGCCGTCGTGTCGGGTACGGGGCCCGGCTTGGCGAGGGCCACGTCCAGGGAGGCCCGCATCGTGGTGAGCGGGGTGCGCAGTTCGTGGGAGGCGTTGGCGACGAAGAGACGCTGGGCGTCGAAGGAGCCCTCCAGGCGACCGAGGAGGTCGTCGATGGTGTCCGCGAGGTCCTTCACTTCGTCGCGGGGGCCGTCGACCGCCAGGCGCTCGTGCAGGTTGTCGGCGGTGATCCGGCGGGTTGCCGCCGTCACCATGCGCAGCGGGCGCAGCACCCGGCCGGCGACGAACCAGCCGAGACCGACCGAGACCACCGTCATGACACCGAACGCGATGGCGGACCCGATCAGGATCTCCTTGGACTGGGTGTCGTGCGCCTGGGCCAGTTCCTGCTCCAACTGATCGATGCGGCCCTGGGCCTGTGCCGCCGTGGTGGGCCGACCCGTGTCGCCGCCGGGCGCGACCTGAGTGGACCGCGATCCGCCGGACGCCACCACGGCCGCGATGGCGAGCAGCACCGTCCCGGAGAGCAGGAACAGAGCGACGTACAAGGCGGTGAAGCGTGCACGGGCGGTGCCACGGCGCAGGCCGAGTCGGGCGGTCGGGCCCGCGAACCATCGGGGTGGTCCCCACTCCATCCGCTTGCTCCCTTCTCGGTGACGGAACCAGGGACGCCCCGGCCGTGACTCTGATCAGGCTAAGCGGCGCCGCCTAACAGCGAGATGACAGTGCTCGTTCGTCCGCTGTAACCGATGCCGTCGCAGGGTGAGGCTCATGAGAGATGAGAGCGCCGCCGTCGGCGGCCACGACACGGAGGCGACCATCGAGGTCGCCGGTCTGCGCAAACGGTTCGGGTCCCGACAGGCCCTGGACGGAATGACGTTCACCGTGCGTCCGGGACGGGTGACCGGCTTCGTCGGCCCGAACGGCGCGGGAAAGTCGACCGCGATGCGCGTGATCCTGGGCCTGGACGCGGCCGAGGCAGGCACTGCCCTCGTCGGCGGGGTGCCGTACCGGAGTCTGCGACGCCCGCTGCGGCACGTGGGGGCGCTGCTCGACGCCTCGGCGTTGCAACCCGGCCGCACCGCCCGTAACCACCTGCTCTGGCTGGCCCACTCCCAGGGGGTGCCGGCCCGGCGGGTGGACGAGGTCATCGAGCAGGCCGGCCTGGGCTCGGCGGCCCGGCGCAAGGCGGGCGGCTTCTCCTTGGGCATGAGGCAGCGCCTGGGAATCGCGGCGGCTCTGCTCGGAGACCCGCCGGTGGTCATGCTGGACGAGCCGTTCAACGGCCTGGACCCTGACGGGATCGTGTGGATGCGGGGCTTCCTGGCGACGCTCGCCCGGCAGGGCCGCGCCGTCCTGGTCTCCAGTCATCTGATGAGTGAACTCGAAGGCACCGCGGACCACCTCGTGGTGATCGGACGCGGCCGGGTCGTCGCGGACACCAGCGTGTCCGAGCTGCTCGCCGAGGCGTCCGGGGGCCGGGTCGTCCTGCGTACCTCCGCGCCCCCGCGCGCCGCCCGGATCCTGCACGGCGCGGGCGCCACCGTGCTCGCCACCGGCCCCGACACGCTCGGTGTCACGGGACTGCCCGACGAGGAGATCGTGGCCCTGCTCGCCCGGAACGGAGTGCCCTTCTCGCAGGTGTCCGCGCACCGGGCGACGCTCGAGGAGGCGTACATGGAGCTCACCCGGGACGCGGTGGAGTACCGGGGTATCCCGGCGGGGGAGGTCACGCGATGACGACCACCCTCACGCCACGCACGCCGGCCACGCAACGTGACGCGCGGGGTGGGTTCCTCGCTGCGCTCCACGCCGAGTGGACGAAGTTCCGTACGGTACGCGGCTGGGTGCTCGCCATGGCGGCCGCGCTTCTGGCAACGATCGTGGTCGGCCTGCTCGGCACGGCCGCACCCGCCCCCGACAGCTCCGGCACCGGCACCTCCTCGTACCCGAAGGGTCCCGGAGGCGAAGCCGTCAACGACAACTTCTACCTGGTCCACAAGACGCTGACCGGCGACGGCAGCCTCACCGTCGACCTGCGGTCCCTGAGCGGGGTGGCCGACACGGGGATCGGCAGCGGGTCGGTCTCGGGCACCCAGCCCTGGGCGAAGGCCGGGATCATCATGAAGGAGAGCCTCACCCGAGGATCCCGGTATGCGGCGGTCATGGCCACCGGCGGCCACGGCGTGCGTATGCAGTACGACTTCACCCATGACACGGCAGGCCCTCCCGGCAAGGTCGCCGCGGACTCCCCGCGTCGGCTGCGCCTGGTCCGCTCCGGCGACACCCTCACCGGCTACGTCTCCACCGACGGCTCTCGCTGGACCGAAGTCGACAGCGTGAAGCTGCCCGGGCTTCCGCACACCGTGCGGGCCGGGTTCTTCGCGGCGTCACCGCAGGCGATGCAGGAGACCGGCGCGGGCGCGGGCTTCAGCCCCGCCGCGGCCACCGGCACCTTCGGCACCCCGGAGCTGACGGGCGGTTGGTCCCCGGGTGCGTGGAGCGGCACACAGGTGGGCGGCGACGCAGGCACGTCCGGCAGCTACTCGAGCACCATCAAGGGCGGCTTCACCCGGACCGGCGGCGGGTTCACCGTGACCGGGGCCGGCGACATCGCGCCGGTCGTCGGCGGGCCCGTCATGGGCGGCGGCTTCTCCGTCGAGAACTTCCTCGTCGGTACGTTCGCCGGACTCGTCGTGGTGACCGCCGTGGGCACGGTGTTCATCACCGGCGAGTACCGGCACGGCCTGCTGCGTACGACCATGGCGGCCGTCCCGCCGCGGGGCCGGGTGCTCGGCGCCAAGGCCCTGGTGGCCGGCGGCGTCGCGTTCGCCGTCGGCCTGGTCGCCGCCGCGATCACCATTCCCATCGGGAAGAGCAGCGCACTCGGCAGGGGCTTCCACGTCTTCCCGGTCGCGGCGGCGACCGAACTGCGCGTCATGGCCGGCACCGGACTCCTCTGCGCGGCCGCGGCCGTACTCGCCCTCGGCGTCGGCACACTGCTGCGGCGCAGCGCCACGGCGGTCGCCCTGGTCATCGCGTCGATCGTGCTGCCCTTCCTGCTCGCCACCTCAGGCGTGCTGCCCCCGGGCGTCTCGGAGTGGCTGCTTCGAGTGACTCCGGCGGCGGGCTTCGCCGTCCAGCAGACCCTGCCGTACTACGCCCATGTGCTCAGCGTGTACGAGCCGTCGACCGGTTACCACCCGCTGACGCCGTGGACCGGCTTCGCCGTGCTGGGCGGCTATGCCGCGCTCGCGTTCGGCCTGGCCGTGGTGCGGCTGCGCAGGAGGGACGTATGAGTCTCCTCGGTAACGGACCACTCGTCAGCAAGGCGGCCGGCGGCGGCCGAGGGGGCTTCGGCCACGCTCTGCGCGCGGAATGGACGAAGCTGCGCAGCGCGGGGGGAACGGGATGGCTGGTCCTGCTCGTCGTCGCACTGACCGTGGCCGTCGGCTCCGGCACCGCCAAGGCCGTGAAGTGCCCGGACGCGGGATGCGGGCAGGACGCCGTCAGGCTCGCCCTGACCGGCGTCACCGCCGGACAGGCGGTCATCGCCGTCCTCGCGGTCCTGGCCGTCAGCGGCGAGTACGGCACCGGGATGATCCGCACCACGCTCATGGCGGTGCCGAACAGGATCACCGTCCTCACCGCCAAGGCGACCGTCCTCACCGTGGTCGTCCTGGCCTGCGGGACGATCGCCGTCCTGCTCTCCCTCCTCGCCGGCCGCCACATCCTGCCCGGCAACGGCTTCACCGAGGCGCACGGCTACGCCCCGCTGTCCCTGGCCGACGGCCCGACCCTGCGCGCGGCCGCCGGCTCCGTTCTCTACCTCGGTCTGGTCGCTCTGATCGGCCTCGGCGTGGCAACGGCGGTACGGGAGGCGGCGACCGCCATCGGGATCACCCTCGGGCTGCTCTACCTCTTCCCGGTCGTCGCCCAAGTGGTCCACGATCCGGAGTGGCAGCGGCACCTTCAGCAGATCGCGCCGATGACCGCCGGGCTCGCGGTCCAGGCCACCGTCAACCTGCCCGGGCTGCCCATCGGCCCCTGGGCCGGGCTGGGTGTGCTCGCCGCGTGGGCCGCGGCCGCGCTGCTGGTCGGCGGCCTGCTCCTGCAGAGGCGCGACGCGTAGCCACATCGGGCGCCGAACCGGCGCGGCTGCGAGCTGGTCGGGCTGGGCCAGGACGAGGACGGGGATTTCGTCGAGCCGGCCGCCGGCACGCAGCTGCGCTCGTGCAATCTCGTCCGCTGCGACAGCTGCCGTGCGGTGCGCGAGGTGCGCGAGGCGGAGGTGTGAATTGCCGTGGGCAGAAGCCGCCGCTCACGCCGTTCCCTGCGTTCGGCCCCGAACGTAGGCATGCTCGGTGTTGCGTTCCCCGGCGAACCCGCCAGGGCCGGTAGGCGTGCGCGCGCGGCGGCGCCGGCCGAGGCGGTCCGGCTGCCGCGCGCTGTGGGACGTCAGTTGACCGCGCTCAGGGTGTCCGCGAGGCGGCGGCGGGCCGCGCGGGACGCGGGGAGGGCCGTCAGGGCGATCGCGCCGAGGACGGCGGCGGCGCTCATGGCCGCGAGGTATCCGGCGGGCAGGACCTGGGCGATGCCCGAGCCGATGCCTGTGGTGTGGGCCTCGTGGTCGATGAGCCAGCGAGCGAAGGGTACGCCGAGGGCCGTCGCGGCGAGGGTGGCGGCGAGCGCGGTGCAGCCGATGGCCGTCACGGTGACGGCGGTGATCTGGCGCGGGGAGAGGCCGATGGCCTTCAGGGCCAGCAGGTCTCGTTCGCCGTCGCGGATGCTGCCGCCGATCGCCGTGGACAGTTCGGTCAGGCCGATCAGGGCGAGGACGGTGATCAGGCCGACGACGACGCCGCGCAGGGCGGAAAGCCGGTCGGCGGGGGTGGTGACCTCGTGGATGTCGAGGTGGCCCCGGGAGGCGTCGGCGAGTTCGGCGCGGACCGAGTGCGGGTCGGCTCCTGGCTCGAGACGGAGCTGGTAGAGGGTGGGGCTCAGCGCGGGGTCGTTCTCGCGCAGGGTGTCGAGCGAGGTGGAGATGACCCTGCCGCCGTTCTCCGGTTCGATGCTGCGGCCGACGAGGTGGAGTACCTGCGGGTGGCCGCCGACCGTCACGCGCACCCAGTCGCCGACGCGTACGTCGAGCAGGTCGAGCAGGCCCTGGCCGGCGACGGCCTCGTCGGGGCCGTGGGCGGGGCGGCCCTCGGCGATCGTGTACGGGTAGGGCTCGTCGCGGGTGCCGAGACCGCGCAGGGCGATGGTGCCGGTCTGGCCGGGGACCAGTGCGGCGACCTCCAGGCCTGGATGGGCGGCGGTGATCTTCCTGTTGGCCTCCAGCAGCGCGGCGGCCTCGCGGTCGGTGAGCGTCGCGTCGGGGCGGGCGGTGAGCGCGGCGGCGTGGCCGAGCTGCTCGGGGCGGCTGTCGAAGCGTTCGATGGTGGTCCAGGCGCTGAGCGCCACGGTGATCAGCAGCAGCGGCAGGGCGAGGCGGACGATGGTGGCCGGGGCTCGCCGGCCTCGGCCGAAGGCCCGGTGCCAGCCGAGGATCAGGGTGGGCGGCATGCGCAGTCCGAGCGCGGCTCGGGCGGCGCGGGACAGCCCTCCCCCGGACGTCGTCCGGGCAGACCCCCAGCCCGGTGCCGCGGTGGCGGGGACGACGGGTACGGGCTCCACTCGTCCGGCCCGCCACGCTGCGAGGCAGGTGGCCACTCCGATGAACAGCACCGCCGCGACGGGCACCGCGAGCAGCGCCGCCGTGTGGCCCTCGAGCCCCTGCCACACGCCGACGGCGTCACCGAGCCGGCCGGGCAGGCGGTTGCCGAGCGTCCGGACGGCCGCCGTGGCGAGGGTCGCCCCGAGTACGGCGAAGCCGAGGTGCTGGACGAGGAAGACGCGTACGACCTGGCCGGGTGTGAAGCCGATGGCCTTGAGGACGGAGATGTCGCGTAGGTGGCCGCGCACCCGGGTGCTGATGGCGCCGAACACCGCGAGGGCGGCGGCGATCAGCGCGCCGAGCCCGAAGAGTCCGAGGACCTGACCGAGCAGCTTGGTGTCGCCCTGGGCCTCGGCGCGGGCCTGCTGCCAGGTGGAGACGTCGGTGACGGCGCCGGAGCCGAGCGTGGTGACGGCGCGCTGGACGGCGTAGTCGGTGTCCTCCGGGTCGGTGAGGCGCAGTCCGACGACCTGGCCGCCGCCACGTTCGTCCGGCACCGCGCGCGGCAGTGCCCAGACGGTGCCGGGCCGCTCACCGGCGCGGTAGCGGGGCTCCGCGCTGTCGGCGACGCCGAGGACGGTCAGGGTACGGCCGTTCGGCAGGGTCAGGCGGTCGCCGGGTTCGGCCCACAGTGCACGGGCGAGGCCGGATTCCAGGACGACTCCGTCGGGGACGGCGTCGTCGAGCCAGCGGCCCGACGTGAGCACGGCCCGACCGGTGGCCGGGGGCTCCGTGCCGGTGGCGCGCAGTTCCACGCCGGCGCGGGCACCCCGGGAGGCGACGGTGTCCGACGCGGTGCGGTAGGGGCCGGAGAGCTGCTCGACGCCGTCCAGGGCGGCGAGGGAGCCGGTGTCGGCGGCGGGGCCGGTATGGATCCACACGTGAGCGCCGCGGGACTGGGTGAAGATCCGTTGCCAGGGGTTGGTGGCGTAGCCGAAGAGCGCCGTGGCCAGCAGCAGCGCGGCGACGATCCCGGCGGTGGCGGCGACCATGAACAGCGCCTCGCCCCGGTGGGTGCGCAGATCGGCATGCGCCCAGCGCAGCATGGCCCGCACGGGTCAGTCCTTCAGTTCCAGTACGCCGGCGAGGCCGGTGCCGCGTGGCGGCGTGGCGCCCAGGTCGACGTCGTCGGCTATCCGGCCGTCGAAGAAGCTGATCACCCGGTCCGCGGCGCTGGCGAGCCGTGCGTCGTGGGTGACGAGCACGATGGTCTGGCCGCCTTGGTGGAAGCGGGCGAGCTGCCGCATCACCTCGCGGGTGCCCTTGCTGTCGAGACTGCCGGCCGGTTCGTCGGCGAGGAGCAGCCGCGGCTGGTTGACCAGGGCGCGGGCGAGGGCGACGCGCTGCTGTTCGCCGCCGGACAGCTCGCCGGGCATGCTGCGGGCCTTGCTCTCGAGGCCCAGCTCGGCGAGGAGCTTCTCGCGTTCGGCGCGGGCGTGTTTGGCGGAGGTGCCGGCCAGCAGGGCGGGCAGTTCGACGTTGTCGGCGACGGTGAGGTTGGAGACGAGGTTGAAGAACTGGAAGACGATGCCGATGCGACGGCGCCGCTCCACCGCCCAGCGGGCCTCGGACCAGCTGTCGGTGCTCTCGCCGTCGAGCTGGAGCGAGCCGCTGTCGGGACGCTGGAGGCCGCCGAGCAGATGCAGCAGGGTGGACTTGCCGGCGCCTGAGGGGCCGGTGACGGCGACGAATTCGCCCCGCCGCACGGTCAGGTCGACGCCGCGTACGGCGTGGGCGGGCGCGCCCTCACTGTGGTGGGTCTTGACGATGCGCTCCGCGTGCAGCAGCGGCACGGGTACGGCGGAGTCCGTCATTGCAGCTCCTCCAGCTCCTCCTGGCATCGCTCCAGCCAGTCGAGGTCGGCCTGGAGGTGCAGCATGGCGCCTTCGATCAGCAGGTGGGCTATGCGGTTGTCCCGGTCTTCGGCGGCGGCCAGCTTGGACAGATTGCGCATGGTGGTGAGGTATTCGCGTCGCTGCTTGTTGATGAGGGCGATCTGGTCGGCGAGACCCGTGCGCGGGGCGAGGGCGAGCTTCATGAAGAACTCGTCCCGTACCCGCGGCTCGTCCGCCGTCTCGTCGAACCAGGCGCGCAGTGCTTCCTGCCCGGCGTCGGTGAGGCGGTAGATCTTCTTGTTGGGGCGGCTCTCCTGGGCGATCTCCTCGCCCTCGATCAGCCCGGACTTCTCCAGCCGGCCGAGCGTGACGTAGATCTGGCCGACGTTGGTGGGAGGGTACGCGGCGCCCAGCAGTTGCTCAAGGTCCTGCTTGAGCTCGTAGCCGTGGGCGGGGCCCCTGGCCAGGAGGGCGAGGAGGGGATGACGCACCCGTACTGTCCTCCCTTGGCGTGCTCCCGTTGTGATGAGGGCTCTAGTATCGCCCATGCCTAACGGGTATACATGCCCTGTTGCTGGACGAAGGTGTACGGCGCGGCGCTCTGGGAGGAACCTATGCGGTGGATACGGGCCGCGGGTAGGGGATTCCTGGTTCTCGCGGTCGTACTGACGGGTTACATGGCCTCCGGCGCCCCGTCGGGCGGCGCGGAACGCGAGGGCGGGCGCGGCCCCATGACGCTGGCCACGGCCGGTGATCTCACCGGCTATCTCGGCTCGGTCCTGGACGGCTGGAACCGCGCGCATCCGGCCGAGAAGGTCACCCTGGTCGAGCTGCCGGATTCGGCCGACGAGACCCGGGCCCAGATGATCACGGATCTGAGGTCGGGCGAGGGCAGGTTCGATCTGCTCAACATCGATGTCGCGTGGACGTCGGAGTTCGCCGCGGCGGGGTGGATCGCGCCGCTGGAGCGGGGCCGGTTCCCGTTGGAGAGCTTCCTCCCGCCGGTGGTGGACACCGCGACGTACGACGGGCGGCTGTACGCGGTCCCGTATGTGACGAACGCCGGGATGCTCTTCTACCGCAAGGACGTGCTGGACCGCGAGGGAGAGCGCCCGCCGCGGACGTGGGCGGAGCTGGAGCGCCAGGCCCGCACCATCGCCCCGAAACACGGCCTGGGTGGGTACGCGGGCCAGTTCCTGCCGTACGAGGGGCTGACGGTCAACGCCGCCGAGGCGGTGTATTCGGCGGGCGGGACGGTCCTCGGCGACGAGGGCGAGCGGGTCACGGTCGACTCGGCGGCAGCCCGCGAAGGGCTGGGGTTCCTCGCCGGTGGCGTGCGGGACGGCTGGATACCGAAGGAAGCCCTGACGTACAAGGAGGAGGAGTCCCGGCAGGCGTTCCAGGACGGCCGGCTGCTCTTCCTGCGCAACTGGCCGTACGCCTACGCCGGTGCCTCCGGCGCTCAGTCGAGAGTCGCGGGGAAGTTCGGCGCGGTGCCGCTGCCGGGCCCCGGAGGGCCGGGCGCGAGTGTGCTGGGCGGCTCCAATCTGGCCGTGAGCAGCCATGCCCGGCACCCCGAGTCGGCGCGTGACCTGATCGCGTACCTCACGAGCGAGCGGGTGCAGCGCCGCGTCCTGAGCGAAGGCGCCCTGCCGCCGGTGCGGGCCGCCCTGTACGAGGATCCGGCGCTCGTGGCGCGCTTCCCGTATCTGCCCGCGCTGCGGGCGAGTGTGCTCTCTGCCGCGCCGCGCCCCAAGAGCCCGCATTACGAGCAGGTGAGCCTCGCCGTGCAGGCCGTGGCGCATGACGCGATGGCGCAGCACCAGACGCCCGAGGCGGCGGTGCGTCGGCTCGCGGACGAGCTCGCGGCCATCGCCCGTCGTCGCTGACTCCCTTCTCATCACTCTGTCACCTCCGGGGCGCCTACTTACCTGTTAGGGATCAGCATGTGGACTGACGCGCCCTGAGTACCGGGACAAACTAGGGCATTCAACCCCAACAAGCGCCGTTCTTCGGCAGCTTCGTTGACACCCTCTCGTCACTCCTACTTAACATGTATGCATAACCGCTACCCGCTCTGGGTGGCGCGCACCCCTTCACGCAGAAATACAGGTCAACGGGTGATGCTCACAGCCCCAAGCCACCGCCACTGGTGGCGCGACGCGGTGATCTACCAGGTGTACGTCCGCAGCTTCCTGGACAGCACCGGCGACGGGATCGGCGACCTCGCCGGTGTCCGGGCCGGCCTGCCGTATCTGAAGAAGCTCGGGGTCGACGGCATCTGGCTGAGCCCCTTCTACCCGTCGCCGCAGCACGACCACGGGTACGACGTCGCCGACTACTGCGACGTGGACCCCGTCTTCGGCGACCTCGCCGAATTCGGCCTGCTGGTCGCCGACGCCCACCGACTGGGCATCAAGGTGCTGTTGGACATCGTCCCCAACCACTGCTCCAGCGAGCACTCCTGGTTCCGCGAGGCACTGGCGGCCGGTCCCGGCGGCCAAGCCCGCGCCCGCTTCCACTTCGCCGAGGGCCGCGGCCCCGACGGCGACGAGCCGCCCAACAACTGGCATGCCATGTTCGGCGGCCCCGCCTGGAGCCGGGTCACCGAGCCGGACGGTACCCCCGGCCAGTGGTACCTGCACATGTTCACCCCCGAGCAGCCGGACCTGAACTGGCGCAACCCCGAGGTCGGCGCCCACTTCGACCACGCCCTGCGCTTCTGGCTGGACCGGGGCGTCGACGGCTTCCGCATCGACGTGGCGGCCGGACTCTTCAAGCACCCCGACCTGCCGGACTCCCCCGACCCGGAGGCCGACGCCCGCACCCGCGACTCGGTCAACCCGCTCGCCTGGAACCGGCCCGAGGTGCACGACGTGTGGCGCCACTGGCGGTCGGTGTGCGAGGAGTACACGGCCCAGGACGGGCGCGAGCGGCTGCTGGTCGGCGAGGTGTCGGTGCCGACCGCCCGCGAGCATGCCCGGTACGTCCGCCCCGACGAGCTGCACCAGGCGTTCTTCTTCGACCTGCTGGGAGCGCCCTGGGACTCCGACACCTTCCGCAAGGTGATCGACGAGGCGATGCGCGACATCGCGGGCACCGGCTCCACCGTCACCTGGGTGCTCAACAACCACGACCAGGTGCGCACGGTGACCCGGTACGGCGAGTCCGGCACCGAAGGCAGCGGGCTCGGCGCCGCCCGGGCGCGCGCCGCCGCCCTGCTGATGCTGGCCCTGCCCGGCGCCGCGTACATCTACCAGGGCGAGGAGCTGGGCCTGCCGGAGGTCGTGGACCTGCCGGACGAGGTGCTCACCGACCCGATATTCCGGCGCACCGGAAGCCGGGCCCGGATCCGCGACGGCTGCCGCGTGCCGCTGCCGTGGTCGGGGCACGCCTCCCCGTTCGGCTTCAGCACGGGGGCGGAGAGCGCCAAGCCGTGGCTGCCCCAGCCCGGCTGGTTCGCCGAGCACGCCACCGACCGGGCGCTGGCCGACACCCGCTCGTTCTGGCACCTGTACCGCGAGGGCCTGCAGCTGCGGCACGGACTGCCGCAGCTGGGCGAGGGGACCTTGCGCTGGCTGGACGCGCCGCCCGGCGTGCTGGCCTTCCTGCGCGGCGACGGGCTCGTCTGCGCCGTCAATTTCGGCACCGCTCCGGTGCCCGCCCCGGTCTCCGGCGCCCCGCTGCTGGCCAGCGGACCGTGCCCCACCGGCGCACTGCCCGGATCCACCGCCGCCTGGTGGATCAGTGACGACACCACCCTGGAGGGACTGCGATGAACAAGCGACGGATGACGATGGCCTGCTGCTCCGCACTCACCCTGGCGCTCGGCGCCACCGCGTGCGGCGGCGGCCCCGTGAGCGCCGGCGGCGGCAGCAAGGAGCTGTCCGGCCAGACCCTGGATGTGGCCGGTGTCTGGTCGGGCGCCGAGCAGAAGAACTTCCAGAAGGTGCTGGACGCCTTCACCGAGAAGACCGGCGCCAAGACCCGGTTCGTGTCCACCGGCGACAACGTCTCCACCGTCGTCGGCAGCAAGATCGAGGGCGGCAACGCCCCCGACGTGGTCCTGGTCCCGCAGGTCGGCGTGCTCCAGCAGTTCGCCCGGCAGAACTGGCTCAAGCCGCTGTCGGAGACCACGAAGAAGGCCGTCGACGCCAACTACGCGCCTGTGTGGAAGAACTACGGCTCCGTCGACGGCACCCTGTACGGCCTGTACTTCAAGGCCGCCCACAAGTCGACCGTCTGGTACAGCCCGGAGGCGTTCGACCAGGCCGGCGTGAAGCCGCCGAAGACGTACGAGGACATGCTCAAGAGCGGCCAGGCGGTGTCCGACTCGGGTCTGCCTGCCTTCGCGGTCGCCGGTGAGGACGGCTGGACGCTCACCGACTGGTTCGAGAACATCTACCTCTCCCAGGCCGGCCCCGAGAAGTACGACCGGCTCGCCAAGCACGAGTTGGCGTGGACCGACCCGACCGTGGTGAAGGCGCTGACCACCCTCGGCGCGCTCTTCTCCGACAAGAAGCTGATCGCGGGCGGCCAGAAGGGCGCACTGGGCACCGACTTCCCGGGCTCCGTCGAGAAGGTCTTCGGCCCGAAGCCCGAGGCCGCGATGGTGTACGAGGGCGACTTCGTCGCCGGTATCGCCAAGGACCAGTTCGGCAGGAAGATCGGCGAGGATGCCACCTTCTTCCCCTTCCCGGCGGTCGCGGGCGGCAAGGCGCCGGTGGTCAGCGGCGGTGACGCGGCCGTCGTCCTGAAGGACGGCAAGAACCAGGCGGCCGCGACGGCGTTCCTGGAGTACCTCGCGACGCCGGAGGCCGCGGCCGTGTGGGCCGAGGCGGGCGGCTTCCTGTCGCCCAACAAGAAGCTCGACCTCGCCTCCTACGGCGACGACACGCTGCGCGAGACGGCCAAGTCGCTGATAGACGCCGGGGATTCGGTGCGCTTCGACATGTCGGACCAGGCTCCGGCGGCGTTCGGCGGCACCAAGGGCGTGGGCGAGTGGAAGATCCTCCAGGACTTCCTGCGCGACCCGTCGAACCCGGCCGCCATCGCCGCGGCGCTGGAAGGCGCGGCGGCCAAGGCGTACAAGAACTGAGGCGGGCGTCATGACCACAGCCACCGCTCCCCCACCACCCCGGGTCGACTCCGCGAAGGGCGGCCGCCGGGACAACGGTCCGCGGGACCGGGCCCGGCGCCGCCGGCGGATGATCGCCGTGGCGTTCGTGCTGCCGTCGCTGCTGCTGCTCGGCGCCCTGGTCGTCTACCCGGTGCTATTCTCCGTGGGCCGCAGCTTCTTCGACGCGGCCGGCACACGGTTCGTCGGCGGGGACAACTATGCGGAGATCTTCCGCGACCCGGCCACCCTGACCGCCGTCCGCAACAGCGCCATCTGGGTCGTCGTCGCGCCGACGCTGCTGACCGGGCTGGGGCTTGTCCTCGCGGTGCTGGTGGAGAAGGTCCGCTGGGCGACCGCGTTCAAGCTGCTGCTGTTCATGCCGATGGCCGTGTCCTTCCTGGCGGCGGGCATCATCTTCCGCCTCGCCTACGAGGAGGACCCGGACAAGGGCGTGCTGAACGCGGCCGCGGTCGGCGTGCACGGAGTGTTCCAGGACTCCTCGTCGTATCCCACGGCCCGGGCCCGCGAGGGTCAGGGGCTCGACAAGCGGCCGGACGGCTCGTACGGGACGGCCGATGCCGTCTCCCCAGGACAGAGCGTCACCCTCGGCGTCGTCGGAGTACCGCCCAAGGAGCTGCCCGCCGACGCGAAGCCGGCCGCATCCGGCAAGGCCGGTCCGAAGGACGTGACCGGCGCCGTGTACCTGGACTTCACGCCCGGTGGCGGGGGGCGGCCGGGCGCGATCGACGCCGCGGAACGGGGACTGCCCGGCATGACGGTGGAGGCGGTGCGCGACGGGAAGACGGTCGCCACCGCGACCACGGCGGCCGACGGGTCGTTCCGCTTCACCGCCCTCACGGCAGGCGCCTACACGGTCCGGCTGCCCGCGGAGAACTTCGCACCGCCCTATGAGGGTGTCTCCTGGCTCGGCCCCGCCCTGGTCACACCGGCCATCATCGGCGCGTACCTGTGGATCTGGACGGGCTTCGCGATGGTGCTCATCGGCGCCGGACTGTCGTCCCTGCCCCGCGACGCGCTGGAGGCGGCGCGGATGGACGGGGCGAACGAGTGGCAGGTCTTCCGCCGGATCACCGTGCCGCTGCTCGCCCCCGTCCTGACCGTGGTCTTCGTGACGCTGGTGATCAATGTGATGAAGGTCTTCGACCTGATCTACATCATCGCGCCGGGGCCCGTGCAGGAGGACGCCACCGTGCTGGCCACCCAGATGTGGCTGGTGTCCTTCGGCGGCGGCAACGACCAGGGACTCGGCAGCGCGCTCGGTGTGCTGCTCCTGCTGCTGGTGATCCCCGCCATGGTGTTCAACGTCCGCCGCTTCCGCAGGAGTCAGTCATGAGTGCGACCGCGACGATGCCGGGCGGCCGGCTGCGCCGCTGGCTGGGCAACGGCCTGGTCCAGGCGTTCCTGGCCGTGGTCGGCCTGATCTGGGTGACCCCGGTCGCCGGACTGCTGCTGTCCTCGCTTCGCTCGGCGAACGACAACGCGTCGAGCGGCTGGTGGACGGCACTGGCCGGCCCCGGTCAGCTATCTCTGGACAACTACACCGCCCTGCTGGCCAATGCGGGCATCACCCGCGCCTTCTGGAACACGGTGCTGATCTCCGTGCCGACGACCGTCCTGGTCGTCGTCGTCGCGGCGCTCGCCGGATACGCCTTCGCCTGGCTGGAGTTCCCCGGCCGGGACTGGATCTTCCTGGGCGTGGTGGCGCTCCTCGTGGTGCCGGTGCAGGTGGGTCTGCTGCCGGTGGCGAAGCTGTTCGGGCAGCTGGGGCTGTTCGGCACGATCCCGGGCGTGGTGCTCTTCCATGTCGCCTACGGGCTGCCGTTCGCCGTCTTCCTGCTGCGCAACTACTTCGCCGACATCCCGCGCGAGATGCTGGAGGCCGCGCGTATGGACGGGGGCGGCGAGTGGCGGATCTTCACGCAGCTGGTGCTGCCAGTGGGCCGCCCCGCCATCGCCAGCCTGGCGATCTTCCAGTTCCTCTGGGTGTGGAACGACATGCTGGTGGCTCTGCTCTTCGCCGACAGCTCCTCTCAGCCGCTGACGGTGGAACTGCAGTCGCAGGTACGGCAGTTCGGCAGCAACATCGACGTACTGGCACCGGGCGCCTTCCTCTCCCTGATCGTGCCGGTGGTGGTCTTCTTCGCCTTCCAGCGTCACTTCGTGCAGGGGGTGATGGCGGGTTCGGTGAAGTGACCGCATAGGCGGGGGTCTCGCGCACCGGCGAGGGGCCCCTGCCTTGGCCGGCGGTCGAGGTCCCGCCCCGGTGGCGACCGCATTGTCAGCGGCTGCTCCTAGAGTCACCGGCATGGCAACTCTTCCCAACCCACTGCCCCGGCTGGCCACCGACCCGAGCGGCCGCTCCCTCGGGCTTCAGCTTCCTCCCGGGCGTCTGATCGACGCGACCGACGAGGGTCCGTGGCACGAGCCTCTGTTGTGGCGCGCGGACAAGGCGGCCGCACCAGGCACCTGGTCGGCACTGGGCGCCCCGGGAGCCCGGAAGGGACTGCTCCCCGTGCTCGTGGATCTCGGTGGACCCCAGGGCGGGCCCGAGAGCTGGGACTTGATGCCGGGCGAGGTGTCCTACCCGGGGGATCACGACCCAGACGACGTTCTCGCCGAGCACTGGGAGGCGTACGCGGCGGAGAACGAGGACTGGCCCGGCATCGGCGAGAGCATGCCTGCCGCCACCGCCACCCCGGACGCGCGGGCGGCCGAGACCGCCGACGCGCTGTCCGCCGAGTGCCCCTCCTGGTTCAAGGACCCGCATCTCGCGCTCGTGTCCGCCCGCCGCAGCGCCGACATTCCGGCGGTCGTGGGCTGGACGGGCCCGATGAACCACGAGAGCGACACCGCACGTCTGTGCGCGGTCCTCCGCTCTTGGGAGGACCGCTTCGGCATACGCGTCGTCGGCCTCGGCTTCGACATCCTGGTCGTCTCCGTGGCCGCCCCTCCCGCCACCCTCGCGGAGGCCGAGGAGGTGGCGGCGGAGCACTTCGCCTTCTGCCCGGACAACGTCCTGCAGAGCGAGCCCGGCACATTGGAGTCGTATGCCAAGAACCTCATCCGCGAGCACACCTAGACGTTCTGGTGGGACTGACACTCAGCCCGTTGCTTCCGCGGTTCGCCACCACGGTGGCCGAGAGCGCTTCGACCGTCTACGCCGACGGTGCTGAACGCCCGAGTCCGCCGGCAGCTGACCGGAGGGTGTCCGGCGGATCGTGTCGGAGGGCCGAAGAAAATCCGTGTCTGCTCCGGCACGCGTGGACGTAGCCTCGGGGCGTGCTCCAACTCGTCCTAGCCGCATCCGTGTTCACAGTAGCCACCGCCGTGTACGGAGCCATCGGCCTCCGGTGGTGGCGCCGGGCCCGGATCCGGCGCGAGATCCTCGGTGTGGTCGCCACCGTGGACCTCGAGCCGTACCACGTCGCCGTGATGAAGAACCAGGAGACCGAGGCAGCCGCCGCCGAGCTGCTGCTCGGCGGGTACCTCGACATCGACGAGGAAGGGGTGGCGCACCTGACCGAGGCGGGCCGCGACCCCGGCCGGACGCCCGTCCATCCGCTGCCCGCCGCCCTGCTGGAGGCGGTGCGCCGGCACGATCCCGAGCCGGTGTCGATCGGTTGGATCGACTGGTGCGACGAGGAGTACCGGGCGCGGCGCAGCGCGTACATCAGCGAGCAGGACGCGCTGCTGCCCGAGATCCCGCGAATGCCGGACGGCGAGGGGCGGCAGCTGCTCGCCTGTTGCTCCTGCATGGGCATCACCATGGTGGTCGGTTTCTGGCTCGTGGCGTTCGTGCTGCTGGTGATGGTGCGCCCGCACGGCGTCCTGGCGTGGGCGGCCGCGGCAGTGGCCGGAGCGGGCCTGGCGGCGCTCTTGTACGCCGACGACGCCAACAAGGCGGTCCGCGCCCGCACTGCCTGCGAGGACCCTCTGGGAGACCGGTACCGCGCGGAGACGCATCCCTCCCTCGCGGCGCTGGACGAGCAGCGGCGGTCCCACGTCGACACCAGCATCCGCGACCGCAGCGGGTGGCGGGGCACCGACCAACTCGACGAGGACGGTGGCGAGGACGAGGACGAGGACGACGACTGGTTGGACGACTACTGGTGGGCGGACGCGTACCACTACCGGGCCACCGATCATGACGAGGAGCCGGAGGACCGACTCGACGGCACCAACCGATGCACGCCCGCCGGGACCTGTCCGTCCGATCAGGCGACCGCCGGGTGTCCCGGTCGTTGCCGCGGACACGAAGCGGGGTGATCCCGCGGAGGCAGGACGCTTACGCGGCCCGGCATCGCCGTATGCCGGACCCGCACGTGGATCCCCCGCCGGATGTCACCACCCGGCGGGGGGACACACTCCGCCCGCGCGTTGCTCAGCGTCGACTCACTTGAGGGCGTACGCCCGCGTGATGGTCTGGACGGTGCGGCTGCCTGCCGCGTCCCAGACCTCGGTCCTGAGCGTCACGTACCCGTTGGTGTCGGCGAGCTTGGGGTGCCAGAGCAGTGCCTGGAAGGAGTCGCTGTCCTTGCGCAGCGTCTTGGTGGACTTCCAGGTGGCTCCGTCGTCGTACGACACCGACACCTTGGCGCCGGCCATCGCGGTGGAGCCGGTCCAGCCCTTGGCCCTGGCGCCGTCCACGGTGAAGGTGAACGGCAGGCCTGCCCGCGCCTGGTTGAGCTCGTTCAGCGGCAGGTCGTAGTCGAGCAGGACCACGGGCATGGGCTCGCAGACCTTGGGCGTGGGAATGAACGCCGTGTCGCAGTCCTTGACGGCCATGGTGGTCGGTGCCGCCTGGCCGAAGTTCCACTCGGTGCGCATCTCGCGGCCCAGGGTGACGCCCGGGACATCGGTGGCGAGCTTCTGGTCGAGCACGTACCGGTAGTCCGCCTTCTCCGGCACCAGCTGGCCGAAGCCGGTGATCGGCTGCCCGTTGAGGTAGAAGCTCCAGGTGTTGGTCAGGCCCCGAAGGGTGTGGGTGGGCTCGTTGTCGGCACCGCTGCCGCCGGGCAGCTTCTGCCAGACGTCGGTGCGGCAGAACACACACGGCCCGAATTCGTACGGGGACAGACGCGTCGGACCGGCAAACCAGCTGCGGGTGTAGGACTTGCCCGGTGTTCCGAAGGTGCTCCGCAGATCGGCCATCGTCCAGGTGGAGGTGTGGAAGTCGGCCCCCACCGACGGCATGTAGGAGACGCCGGTGCCCGCCAGGAAGTAGTCGTCGCGGGTGGTGCCCTGGTAGAGGGGCTGACCGTCGCTGATCGCGGTCCACTGCTTCGGACCCCAGGCCGGCAGGTGCTCGGCGCCGAGGCGTCGCGCTCCGTCGGAGTGGTACGTGTTCCTGACCTTGGCGAAAGCTCCCACGTCGACGGTCTTGGCGAGGTCGGCGGGGACCCGGTCGTCGGTGAAGTGCGGCGCGTAGGTGTAGCCCGACTCCAGGACGCCCTTCAGGGCGATCCGCACCTGGCCCTTGGCCAGCAAGGCCTTGAGACGTGCGGCATTGTCGTACGTGGCGTGGGCGACCGGGACGGTCTGGCCCGCGGGAACGCCGCTGCCGCTCGGACCCGGGTCCGCGGGCGCCACGATCACGGCGACGGCCCCGGCGGCCGCGGCCCTGACGGCCTGGTCGCCGGCCTTGGTGACGTCGGCCACGGAGACCAGGACGGTCTTGCCCTTGACCTCGGTGCCGGCGAAGTCCTGCTCGGTGCCCGCGCTGATGTCGACCAGCTCGGTGCGCTTGGTGCCCTCGAACCGCTTCGCGAGAACCGAGGTCTTCAGCGGGATGTCGAGGTGCCCGGGGCTGGTGACCTCCAACTGCATCAGCGGCTCGCGCCGGTGGAGGAAGGTCTCCACCCGCAGTGCACCGGAGGTGGCGCCCGCACTGGGAATGGCGCCGAACCTGGTGTCGGACCTGTTGCCGGACCCGCTGATCGAGGTGAAGCTGGAGTGGCTGTTGATCGTGCCGTCGTCGCGGACGATCTGCAGTGCCACCTGGCCCGTCTCCAGCGGCCGCTTCTCGCCGTCGATCGTCACGCCGAGGTCGGTGGCGGTGGTGCCGTCGACGGTGAAGCTCTGGTCCCGGTCAGCCACTTCGATGTTCGGCACGGTGAACAGATCTGCCGCATGGAAGACCGCGCCGCCGGTGGGAGCCGTCGAGCGGACCGAGCCCTCGATGGAGTAGTGGCCGAGCGGCACTGACAGGGTGACCGTACCGGTGGCGGACAGCGTCCGGCTCTCCCAGACGGTGTTGTCCAGCCCGTGCAGGGTGAACTTGAACGTGCTGGGGGTCTTGCCGAAGCGGTCGGTGACGTCGCGCGTGACGTCGTGCTGTTCGACGGCGGTGACGAAGCCGAGCGCGGCATGGACCGACTCACCGCTCGCGGCGGTGGCGGTCACGGAGCCGCTGTACCGGCCGGTCGGCAGGCCGTTGGGGTCGAGGACGACGGTCACCTCGGCGGTGGAGCCGGCCGGGACGGTGAGCCGCCCGTCGGACAGGCCCGCTCCTGAAAGGGACAGCGAACCCGCGGGGACCTCGGTGCCGCTCGCGTCCTTCGCCGACGCGAGCAGGGTCACGACGGTGTCGGTCGTGGCGTTGTTGCGGAGCGTAAGGGTGCGGGTCCGCTTCTCGTACGTGTCCTTCTGCCACGGGATCATGCGGAAGTCGGCCGTACCGGACAGCTCCAGCGACGGGTCGAGCGCGGCGGGGATGTCGACCCGGCCGTAGCCCTGCTGATGGACGGTCTGCCCGGCGGCGGACTTGGCGTGCGCGGTCAGGGCCTCCTTGATACGCCGGCCGGTCCACTCGGGGTGGCGCTGCTTGAGGATGGCGGCGGCGCCGGACACGTGCGGAGTGGCCATCGAGGTGCCGTTGGCCGAGGTGTAGTGGACGTCCACGGGGGTGCCCATGGCGGTGCCGGCCGCGCGGGCGGCGACGATGGCCACGCCCGGCGCGGTGATCTCCGGCTTCATCGCCATGTCGCCGAGCCGCGGGCCGCGGCTGGAGAACGAGGCGAGCGCGTCGGACTTGTCGACGGCGCCGACGGTGAGGGCCGAGTCTGCGGCGCCCGGGGTGCCGAGAGTGCTGTCGCCGGGGCCGCTGTTGCCCGCGGCGATGACGAACAGGGTGTCAGAGGAGGCGCTGAGCGAGTCGACCGCCATGGTCAGCGGATCCTCACCGGGAGCGTCCTCGCCACCGAGGCTCATGCTGACGATGTCGGCGCCCTGGGCGACCGCCCACTCCATCCCGGCCAGGATGCTGGAGGTCGGGCCCTGGCCGGTGTTGCTGAGCACCTTGCCGATCAGCAGGTCGGCGCCCGGGGCGACGCCCTTGTGCTTGCCGCCGGAGTTGGCGCCGCTGCCCGCGACGGTGGCCGCGACATGGGTGCCATGGCCATGGCCGTCCTGGACCGTCTGACCGCTGATGAAGCTCTGGCTGCCGACGATCTCCGACTTGATGTCGGCGTTGTTCAGGTCGGCACCGGTGTCGAGGACGGCGACCTTCACGCCCGTGCCGTCGTACCCCTTGGCCCAGGCCTCCGGGGCGCCGATCTGCGGCACGCTCCGGTCCAGCGCGACCTCGGCCTTGCCGTCGTACCAGAGCTTGGTCACCCCGGCCGTGCCGGGCGTCGGCGCGCCGCGGGTCTTGCTCGCCTTCGGATTGACGGACTGCCAGAAGTCCTTCGCGTCCTGCTTGTGGACGTGGACCGAGGACAGGCCGAGCCGGGGCATGACGCGCTTGCTCTCGCTGCCCGGCAGGCCCTCGGACCTCATTCGCAGCGCCGCGGCGTCCGGTGTGCCCTGGAAGTCGACGATGGCCGGGAGTTCGGCGGACTCGGTGTCGGCGTATCCGTCCCGTATCAGCCGGCTGACATTGAACAGCTCGCGGTCCACCGTGCCCGAGGCGAGCGCCGTTGCCGTGCCGTCCGGGTAGACGTAGACATCGCCGTTCCGACCGCTGGTGGACTCGAAGATCCTGGACGTCCCCGCCGCCGACAGGACCTGCACCGCCTGACGGCCGCCGGGCTCGGTGGTGAGCGAGACGGTGTCGCCGGTGATCAGGGTGACGGCCGATGTGGTCGCCCCCTTCTGCAGCACCGGCCGATCGCCCAGGCCCTCGGGTGTCGCTGCGGTCGCGGTCGAGAGCTGGCTCGTCAGTGACAGTGCGACTGTCACCGCGATCCCGCTGACGAGGGATCTGCGCCGTCGTCTGAGGCGGGCTGTCTGCATCAGGTGTCCTTTCGCGGGCTCAACGTGTGGGCGCGTCAGGGGAGTTGATGCCTGTGAGGTCCCGACCGAACGTCCGGCCGATGACGCGCCAACCGGAACCTAGCTGTCCGGTCAGGGCGCCATCCAGAGCCTGAGTGGCGCATACATGCCAACTGGCGCATCATCGCCAGGCGATGGCACGACGGTTACCCGCCGAAGCGGCGACGAACCTATTAAGCGGAGCTGTCCATGTGCATCCGGTTCACGTCCGACATGGTGATCCACCCCCGCTCGGACGCCTGCCAGCCCAGTTGCATGCGGCTCGAGGCGCCGGCCAGGTCCATGAGGCCGCGGATGCGGCGGTTGACCGTCCGCTTGCCGATGTCCAGTTGCCGGGCGATCGCGTCGTCGGTCAGACCGGACAGCAGCAGGATCAGGAGCTGGATCTCCGCACCCGAGAGTTCGTTTCTGCCGCGCGTGTCGGGGAGCGGCGGATCCAGAGGGAGTGCCGACGCCCATGCGAGCTCGAAGAGTGCGATCAGGGCATCGAGCAGGGACCCTTGGTGGATCTGCACGACGGCACCCGGCGATCCCCCGCCGTCCGTCCGCAGTGCCACGAGGGCGGCGGATCTGTCGACGATGACGAGTTTGACGGGGACCTTGCCGAGCACACGTGCCTGCTCACCGGCATCCGCATACAGGCGCATCTCTCCCTGTGCGCCGTCCTCCTCGATCGCGGCGCGGTCGTAGACCGTGCGGTAGTGAATGCCCGCGGTCAGCTGCTCGAGCTCGGCCGCGTTGACGTCCTCGTCCACCAGATACGGCGCCGTGTCGAAGCGCAGCACCTCTCGGCGCGCGCGGCGCTGGATCTGTTCGTACCGCTGCGCCAGTGTCTCGTCCGGCACGATCTCGGCGATCTCCTCCAGAGAGGCCGTTCCGGGCGCGGTGCGGTACTCCTTGGTGAGCTGCCTCAGCACACCCCTGACGGACTGGAGTTCGTTCATCCGCACCAGCAGCAGCGTTTCCCCGGCAATGTCCGGCGGGGCGGGTATCAGTTGCGCGGGCCGGTCGTCGGTGATGGTGACGAGACCCTTGTCCGCGAGCCCTCTCAGGGCCTCGTCGAGCTGCTCACCGCTCAGCCCGAGCAGCTGCCCCACGCGGTCGACCCGGCTTCGGCCACACCCCACCAGCAGTTGGTACACCTGCGACTCGGCCGTGCTCAGGCCCAGCGCCTCCAGCATGCATGTCCTTTCCTCGCCGATTCCCTGCGAGCCTCCTCTGCGGACGGCTGCCCCGGGAAACGTGGTCCGTGCCCGGGGTGACTGCGCCGTAGGGTTTCATCTTGGGGAACGCCGCCTCAGCGCCTGAATCACCACCACCGCGAACAGCACGGCCGCCGCGGGTGCCGCAGCCTTCCTGAGCAGCACGGGCAGCGCGGCCGCGCCGAGGTCGATGGCCTCCGGCTCGGGCGCGAGCCGGCCTTGGCGGTTCTCCGCCGCGCCCGTCGTGAACACCCCGGACGCGGCAGGACCGGCGTCCCGCAGCAGCTCTTCGAGTCGGGCGGCGAACTGCTGGACGATGCGGTCGCCCACCTCGGTCATGATGCCCCGGCCGAACTGTGCCGGCCGGCCGGTGATGTCGAGGTCCGTGCGCACGCGCACCAGGGTGCCGGCCGGGTCGAGGGTCAGCGTCGCGGTGACCGTGGCCGACGCGGTGCCCGCGCCGCGGGTCTCGCTCCCGCTGAGGTCGAGGAGCATCGAGCGGGCGGCGGGATCACGGGTGACGGTGCCCTCGCCCCGGTAACTCATCTGCACCGCACCGACCTTGACCTTGACCCGGCCGGTGAAGGAGTCGCCGTCGTGGGTGTCCAGCACGGCGCCGGGCATACAGGGCGCGACCCGGTCGAGGTCCTGGAAGAGCTTCCAGGCGTCGTCGGGGTCGGCCGGGACGGTGAAGGAGTGGTCGAGCTGCATGGTTGTCCAATCAGAGGGCGACCGGCCGTGGATGCGGAGCCGGTTGATGTGCGGGGCGGATTCAGGTGCCGGCTGCGTCACGGATCAGCGCGCGCACCCGGCTCGGCGAGAGGGGGCCGCGGCGTACGACGACGTCGAAGGGGCGCAGCGCGTCCTCGACGGCGCCGGCGAGTACCGCTTGAGGGGCGATCGCGCCGCCTTCGCCGAGTCCTTTGACGCCGAGGTCGTTCATGGGGCTCGGGGTGAAGATCTCGTCCATGTCGAGGTCGGGGATCTCCGAGGACGTGGGCACCAGATAGTCCATGTAGGTGCCGGTGCGGGGCTGACCGTCGGGGCCGTAGACCATCTCCTCGTACAGCGCTCCGCCGATCCCCTGCGCGATGCCGCCGGTGACCTGTCCTTCCGCGATCATCGGGTTGACGATGTTGCCCGCGTCGTGGACGACCACGTAGTGCAGGATCTCGATCTCGCCCGTGTGTTCGTCGACCTCGACGACGGCCGCATGCGCTCCGCTCGCGACCGCGAATCCCGGTGGACGGAAGTGCACGGTCTCGCTGATCTCGGTGCCGTGCCGGCCGTCGGTGGGTTCGGGGGTGCCGGGCAGCGGTGCCTTCCCGGCCAGTTCCGCCAGGCTGATGGAGGGGCCGCCCGGTTCCTTGGCCCGGACGATGCCGTCGCTCAGGTCGAGGCAGCCCGCCTCGACACCGAGGCGGCGGGCCGCCGCTTCGACGATCTTCTCGCGGACGAGTCGGCCGGCCCGGTGAGTGGCGTTCCCGGCGTTGACCAGGGCGCGGCTGGCGATGGTACCCACGCCGAACGGGGTGGCTTCGGTGTCGCCGCCGACCACGTCGATCACATCGAGCGGCACTCCGATGGCGTCGGCGGCGATCTGCGCCATGGAGGTGCGGTGCCCCTGCCCCTGGGAAGGGGCACCGATGGCGAGCCGCACCCGGCCGCTGGGGGCGATGTCGATGCGCGCGGTCTCGAACGGTCCGAGGCCGGTGGCCTCGATGTACATGGCGAACCCGATGCCGATGTGCTTGCCGTCGCGGGCGCCTTCGCGTCGTCGGGCGCGTACCTGATCGACGTCGGCCTTCGCGACGGCGCGGCGCAGGAGTTCGGGGAAGTCCCCGGAGTCGTAGGACTGCGGTCTGCCCGAGCGGTCCGCCAGGCCGGTCGCGTACGGCATCTCGTCGGGCCGCACGAGATTGCGCGCCCTCAGTTCCTCGGGCTCGATGCCCAGTTCCGCGGCCAGCCGGTCCATGGCCCGTTCCATGGCGAAGACCGTCTCCGGGCGTCCGGCTCCCCGGTAGGGCGTGGCGAAGGTGGTGTTGGTGAGCACGCCGACGACGTCGATGTGCACGTTCGGGACTCGGTAGGGGCCCAGGAGGTGGCACAGCGAGTTGTACGGCACGACCAGGCCGGTCATGTTGTACGCGCCGAAGTTGACGGTGATGCGGTCGCGTACGGCGAGGAGGCGGCCTTCGGCGTCCGCGGCGAGTTCGATGTGGTGGATCTGTTCGCGGGCATGCGAGGAGGCGGTCAGGTTCTCGTTGCGGTCCTCGCGCCAGAGCACGGGGCGGCCGAGGTGACGGGCGGCGTGCGGGATGAGGAGTTCCTCGACGTAGAGGATGCCCTTCTGGCCGAAGCCTCCTCCGACGTCGGCCGCGATGACGTGGACCGTGGCGGGTTCCAGGCCGAGGGTGTGGGCGATGGCGTCCCGCAGCCGGTGCGGGGTCTGGGTGCCCGACCAGACGGTCAGCCGGCCGCTGTACGGATCGACCTGGGCCGAGATCGCGCGGGTCTCGATCGGCGAGGCGACGTACCGGTGTGCCTCGAACCGCTCGCTCACCACGGCGTGCGCGCCGGCGAGCGCCTCCTCCGGGTCACCGACGCGGGTGGCGACGGCGACCGCGGTGTTGTCCGGCAGGTCCTCGTGCAGCCGGGTCGCGTCCTCGGCCAGGGCGTGTTCGGGGTCGACGAGCACCGGCAGCGGGGCGTACCGCACGTCGACGAGTTCCAGGGCGTCCTCGGCGAGGTAGCGGTTCTCGGCGAGGACGACGGCGACGGGCTGGCCGACGTAGAGCACCTTGGCGCGGGCGAGCAAGGGCATGGGAGTCATCCGGACCAGCGGGTCGAGGAGTTCGGCGAGGCCCGGCGGGGTGCGCAGTTCCTCCTTGTTCAGCATCGCGGGCAGGTCCGCCACGTCGTCGCCGGTCCACACGGCGACGACGCCGGGTGCGGCCAGGGCCGCGGTGACGTCGACGAAGTCGATACGGGCGTGGGCGTGCGGGCTGCGCAGGAAGGCGGCCTCGACCGCGCCGGGGAGAGCGATGTCGTCGACGTAGCGGCCGTTGCCGCGCAGCAGCCGGTCGTCCTCGACGCGTGGGACGGAACGGCCGATCCAGCTGCTGTCACCGGACCGGGCCCGGTCGGAATCGTGGGACATGCGGGTCACTCCCCGAATCGCTCGTCGAGTGCCTGGCACACGGCACGGCGGATGTTGCGGTAGCCGGTGCACCGGCACAGGTGCCCGCTGAGCGCGTCGGCGACCTGTTCCTCGTCGGGGCGCTCGTGCTGCTCGGCCAGGGCGGTCGCCGTCATGACGAATCCGGGCGTGCAGAAGCCGCACTGCATGCCGTGGCACTCGTGGAAGGCCCGCTGCACGGGGGTGAGCGGGGCGTCGGCGGGGGCGAGTCCCTCGACGGTGCGCAGCACGGCACCGGCGCAGTGCACGGCCAGGGTCAGACAGGTGCGCACCGGCTCGTCGTCGACGAGAACGGTGCAGGCGCCGCAGACTCCGTGTTCGCAGCCGACGTGGGTGCCGGTGAGGCCGAGCCGGTCGCGCAGGAAGTCGCTGAGCAGCAGCCTCGACTCGACCTCGGCGGTGACCGGTCGTCCGTTGACGGTGAGGCTGATCTCGTGCCACGCGGAGGGCTCGGCGAGCGGTGGGGTGCTCGCGCCGAGCGGGGTGGGGATCGAGGGGGTCATCAGCAGCGCTCCCAGGCGGTGGTGCAGGCGCGGACGAGGAGGTGGGCGGCGCCCTCGCGGCGGTACTCGGCGGTGGCGTGGATGTCGTCGGAGGGGGTGAGGCGTGAGAGTGCCGCGCGGGCCGCTGCGGCGAGAGCCTGCTCGCCGACGTCGCTCCCCACGAGCGCGTCCTCCGCGGCGCGCAGCCGTACGGGGACGGGGCCCGCGCCGCAGAAGACGACGCGGGCGGCGCGGCAGGTGCCGGTGGCTGTGTCCCGTTCCAGGACGGCGGCCACGCCGACGGTGGCGAAGTCGCCATGCCTGCGGGTCAGTTCTTCGAATGCCCAGCCGTGGTGTGCCGGGGGCGGCGGGAACACGACCTCGGTGAGGAGTTCGTCCGCTTCGACGGCCGTGGAGAAGGTGGCGACGAAGAAGTCCTCGGCGGTGACCGTCCGGGTGCCCCGCCGACCGGTGATCACGAAGCGGGCGTCGAGGGCCAGGGCTGCGGTGGGCAGCTCGGCGGCCGGGTCGTGGTGGGCGAGGCTGCCGCAGACGGTGCCGCGGTTGCGGATCTGAGGGTGTCCGATGTGGCCGATCGCGGCGGCGAGCAGGGGCCATCCGTCCCGTACCGCGTTGTCCGCGGCGGCATGGGCCTGCCGTACGGCGGCTCCGATGCGGAGGTGGCCCGACTCGTCCACGTGGAGTCGGCCGAGTTCGGGGATGCGGGTGATGTCCACGAGCAGCTCGGGCCTGGCGAGGCGCATGTTCAGCATGGGGATGAGGGACTGGCCGCCCGCCACGACCTTGGCCTCCCGCTCCTCGTCCGCGAGGAGGGCGACTGCCTCGCCGACGGTGCTGGGGGCGGTGTAGTCGAAGGGTGTGGGTTTCAACCTGCTGCCACCGGACCTCTCGTGTCGTCGTCGCGCCGTGGCATTCGACACGGGCCGATCTATCTAATGCCTAAAATGATTTACACTAAAGTTTCTTCTTGGCAAGGGGTTGCTCGAGATTTCACGGCCCGCGGAGGCGACATGCGACACGTCATCGATCAGGCAGCCGCCTGGCAACGCTCCGGAACCCGCTTCGCCATGGCGACCGTCGTGCGGACCTGGGGCTCGTCCCCGCACGGTCCGGGTGCGTCGATGCTCGTGTCCGAGGAGGGCCGCATCGTCGGAAGCGTCTCCGGTGGCTGCGTCGAAGCCGCCGTCTGCGCGATCGCGGAGGAGGTGCTCGCGGGAGCCGCCCCGACGGTCGAGCGCTGGGGAGTCGGCGAAGAGGACGCCTTCGCGGTGGGCCTGACCTGCGGGGGAACGATCGAGGTACTGGTCCGTGAGGTGGGTGCGGATGCACCGCTCGACCGGCTCGCCGCCGGCATCGCGGCCGGCGTACCGGTGGCTCTGGTCACCCCTGTCGACCGCGGCGGCTGCCTGGTCGTCGGCGGAGGGACGACAACCGGTTCACTGGGCGACCCACGGGCGGACCGGGCGGCGGTCCTGGCCGCGGAGGGCATGCTCGGGCGCGGTGCGAGCGGGCTCGTGACCAGCGGAAACGGTGCAGGTGACGACAGTGCCTGCGCGCCGGAACGTGAGCTGCTGGTGCAGTCCTTCGCCCCTCGGCCACGCCTGCTGATCTTCGGCGCGGCCGAGTTCGCCCGTCCTCTGGCGGACATGGGTGCCGCGCTCGGGCACCGGGTGACGGTCTGCGACGCCAGGCCCGCGTTCGCGGCGGCCGAGCGCTTCCCGGGGGCCGACGATGTCGTCGTCGAACGGCCCGATCGCTGGTTCCGCGCCCATGAGGACCTGGTCGACGCTTCGACCGCGGTGTGCGTGCTGACCCATGACGCACGGTTCGACGTGCCGGTCCTCGCCCTCGCCCTGCGCAGTCGGGCCGGATACGTCGGAGCCATGGGTAGCCGCCGGACGCACGAGGACCGGCTGGAGCGACTGCGCGCGGCGGGCACGACCGAAGCGGAACTCGTCCGGCTGCGCTCGCCGATCGGACTGGACCTCGGCGGCCGGGGACCCGAGGAGACCGCCCTGTCGATCATGGCGGAGATCGTCGCGGTGCGGCGCGGCGCCGGCGCGCGGCCACTCACTCAGCGAACCGGCCCGATACACGAAGCGTGATCGATTTTGAACGACTGTTTTTATGAACACTCGTTTAAAGTGGAGCCGTGGATCCAAGGAACGAGGGCCGTCGACGATCGGCCGCGACTCCCCCGCCGGAAACCCGCCCGGGAGCAGGCCGCCCCTCACAGCGTCGTCCCGGCTCCCATGACCCGGAGGGCAATCGCCAAGCGGTCCTCGACGCGGCCCGTCGGCTGTTCGGCGCGCACGGCTACAAGGGTGTGGGCGTCCGCGCCATCGCGGCCGAGGCGGGAGTGACCCCCGGCCTGGTGATGGCGTACTTCGGCACCAAGGACGGTCTGTTCCGCGAGGCGGTGGGCAGCGGGTCGGGCGTCACCGACGACGTGCTGTCGGCAGCGGCCGACGGCACGGGCGAACTGCCGGCCGCTCTGGCCCGCGCCTACCTCGATCGGTGGGACCGTCTGCCGACCGACGATCCCTGGCCCGCGCTGATCCGCTCGGCAGTCAGCCACCCGCCGAGCGCCGAGCTGTTGCGCACGATCCTGGAGAAGCAGGTCGGCGGACCTCTCGCGCGCCTGCTCGGCGACTCGGCCGACGCGGAGGTGCGCGCCGCTGTCATTCGGAGCGTCCTGTTCGGCGTGATCATGGAGCGCTACCTCTTCGCCCATGAACCGGCGGCCTCCGTCCCTACCGAGGAGCTCGCTCCGGCGTTGACGGACGTGCTCACCACCGCTTTCGGTGACGCTCTCGACCTCGTTCCCCAGCCTGCGCCGGGTGGCGCGGCCATCGGCGAGGACGAGTCCGTGCGCCCCGACGTCGGCGGCTCCGCCGTGGGCGTCGCTATCACCCGGCCGCTCTCGGAGCCCGTACACCCCGAGCGTCTCCGCCCGGAGCCCGCGGCCGGGGCGGCGGACGACTCCCCCGCATCCGTGTTCGCACGACTCGACGAGTGCGCCGCCGTTCATCAGGAGCTGATCGGCAGGACCGTCCGCGAGTACGGCATCAGCCTGCCCGCGTACGACGTGCTCGCCGCCCTCCGCGAGGCGGGAGAGCCCTACCGCCGGACGACCGGCGAAGTGGCGGCGGCCGGCCGGGTCCGCGCGGGCGGTCTCACCCAGCATGCGGACCGTCTGGAGGCCGCGGGTCTGATCCGGCGGGAGCGCGACACGGACGACCGCCGGATCATCCGGCTGTGTCTCACCCCGGAAGGTCTCGAACTGGCCGAGCGGATCTTCGCCGTACGGTCGGCCCAGGAGCAGGAACTGCTCGCCGGACTGGGCGCGGCGGACCGGCGCCGGCTCTCCGGGCTGCTCAGCGCTCTGGGGCAGACGCTGGGGGCGGGTGTCCCGGAACAGTGACGGCATCCCGGCGATGGTCGGTTGTCAGACGTCCGAGCCCTATCCGCGCAACGCGCGGCGAGCGTCCCTTCCTCTGGTGAGGACAACTCAAGGCCCCCCAGGCGGGTAGGAGCACGGCTCGCTCGGCATCCCGAGCAACTCCCGGGGGACGGAGGTGAATCGGCCGGGCCGCGTTCCGTCAGATCCGTACGGGCAGTTCGATCACGGCGGTGGTCGACCCTGATCCCGGACTGTCGAGGCTCAAGGTGCCGTCGACCCGAGGCCAGCCGTTCGCGAAGGCCCAGCAGGCCGCTGCCCGCCCCGATCCGGGCACCGCCCACGCCGTTGTCGTGGATCCGGATCCGCAGCCGGTCCCCGACGACCACCGCCTCCACCGACGCCTGCGTCGCTCCGCTCTGCTTGGCGATGTTCGTCAGCAACTCGGCGGCACAGAAGTACGCCACTCTCTCGATCACCGTGTCGGGTCGCTCGGCCACATCGACCCTCAGCGTGACCGGCATGCCGGCCTGCGCCGTCAACTGCGGCAGCGCGTCGGCGAGCCCCAGGTCGAGGGCGGAGGGGCTGATCCCGTCGATGAGCCGCCGCAGTTCCGCGATGGCGGCGTCGGTCTGGGTACGGGCCCGGGCGACGAGCTGCCGCGTTCGGTCGACGGGCGGGGCGTCGGCGTCCAGGGCGTCGGCGGTCAACGACAGTGTGATGGCGATCGCGACGAGTTGTGCCTGCGTACCGTCGTGCAGGTCCCGCTCGACCTGGCGCAGGCTGCGGGCTCCCTCGGTGAGGGCCGTGCTGCGGGCCCGTTCGAGCGTCCGCACCCGCTGCTGGGCGACGGTGGGTCCGAGCAACGTCCGGGCGAGCCACCGGTGCAGATTCATCGTCACACCGACCGCCACCGGGACGACCGCCAGTGCGATCAGGCCGCCCGCCACCGCGGCGGTGCCCGGCCATGGCCCCGGCCGGTAGGCCACCGCCCATACGACGGACCATACGCCGAGCACCGGCAGAGCGACCGTCGCCACGAAGGCGATGACGTCGACCGGGAACCGGAGCGTCAGGTACAACATGCTGCGCCAGGCGGTCGCGTCGGACAGGCTGGTCTGGATCCACCGCAACAGGCCGGGGCCGACCTGCGATGGCGCGGGGGCGTCGACCGGCTCGCCGAGCAGCGCCCTGATCATCCGGGCGTGGGCCCGGCCGAGGAACCGGGCACCCCTCAGGCCGACAGCGAGCGCCGGCAGCCCGATCAGCGTCAGCGACAGCAGACCACCGATGTAGAGGACGGCAAGGACGTAGACGAAGCCGACCAGCGAGAGCGGCAGCCCGGCACAGGCATAGGCGGCCGCCGCCGGTCGTCCCCTCCATCCCTTTCTCCGAGCCCTGTCCTCGGCCGTGGCCGTCCTCACGCCGTGGCCGCAGCCGAGACGGCTGGTTCCGACGTGGCCTTCATACCGGTGAGGAGGATCGTCATGGCGGTCAGCATCACCACGCCCAGTATCAAAGGGCCGTACGTCTCCAGCGGGATCGAGGGACGCAGGCTGTCCGTGGCGGCCGCCGCGAACGCCATGCTCACGGGCGCCGCGACCCCCAGCCCGAGCAGTACTCCTGCCATTGCGGTCAGCGCCGCCTCCGCGCCCAGCATCCGCAGCAGTTGGCGCCGGGTCGCGCCGATCAGGGTGAGCAGCGCGTACTCCCGCCGCCTCGCCGCCGTCAGTGACACGAGCGTGTTCACGGTGGCCACCGCGCCGAAGCCGGCCAGCATGGCGAGTTCCACCCCGCGCAGCCAGATGTCGCTCTCGGCGTACGCGCCGGGCGGGGCGACCTTCTGGAGCGTCCCCGTGATCGCGGCGAACGTCGTCGAAAGCCCGACCAGCAGCGCGATCGGCACCACCGCGGAGGACAGCCGATGGGCATGTCCCCGCAGGTTGTCGGCGGCGAGCCAGCCACCGGCGTCACCCAGGTGCCGGCTGCCCGCCAGCCGGAGCGGCAGGCCGAGCAGCACGATCGCGAAGCGCGCCAGCAAGGGTCCGAGCAGTCCGACGGCGACCATGAGGAGCAGTGCCCCGAGCAGGGCCGCCTGAGCGGCCTTGTCCACCGGCTGCCGTGCCGTGACCATGCACAGGACACCGGCGCCCGCGAGGACGAGCACACCCGCGATGCCTCGCACCCAGCCCAGCCGGCCCTGCTCGGCCGCCGTCTGCGCCATGGCCTCGGACGGCCTGCCACGGACCGTACGACGCGCGGCGAGCTTCGTCGCGCCCACGCCGACCAGCACGGTCGCCGCCGTCCCGATCAGCATGGGAAACGGCGACCACGGTACGCCGGCGCCGGCCGGGGCCAGGCCGCGCGCGACGAGCTCGGTCAGGAACACCCGCGCGCCCCAGGAGCCGAGCACCCACGCAGGTGGTGAGACGAGCAGCGCCACCAGCAGCACCTGGCACCTGATGAGCCGCCTGGCCTGCGCGGGCGTCGCCCCGCTGGTCCGAAGCAGAGCAACGTCGCGGGCCTGCCGGCGCACCGAGAACCCAAGTGTGTTCGCGACCACGAACAGACCCATCACCATCGCGATCTCGCCGAAGGCTCCGCCGATCATCGCCAGCCGCGAGTCGCCGCCGCCGGCGATCGCCGTTGCGATGAGAGAGCCGAACAGCGTGATCACGGCAACGGCCAGCAAGAGAGCCGTGGCCAGCCCTGCGAACGAGCCGGGCCGGGCCCGCAGGGCCGCCAGCGCGAACCTCAACATGCCAGCCCACTCAGCTTCTCGGCGATCTGCGCCGCAGACGGGCGTACGAGGTCGTCGACCAGGACACCGTCGGCGAGAACGACGACCCGGTCCGCGTAACTCGCCGCGACCGGATCGTGCGTCACCATCACGCAGGTACGACCCTCGACATCCACCCGCTCGCGCAGCAGCCACAGCACCTCCCTGCTGGTGGAGCGGTCGAGCGCCCCGGTCGGCTCGTCGGCGAACAGGATTCGCGGCCGGCCGAACAACGCACGTGCCACGGCCACCCGTTGCTGCTGACCGCCGGAGAGACGGCCGGGCCGTTCCCTTCTCCGGTCCGCCAGACCCACCTGCGCGAGCGACTCGGTCACACCGCCCCAGTCCACCCGCCTGCCCGCCAGCCGCGCCGGAAGGGCGACGTTCTGTTCGACTGTCATGGCCGGCATCAGGTTGTACGCCTGGAAGATGAACCCCGCCTCGGAACGCCTCAGCTGCGCGAGCCGACGCTCGGGCAGAGCGGTGATGTCCGTCGGACCCCAGTGGACGGTGCCGGACGTCTGACGGTCCATTCCGGCGACACACTGCAGCAGGGTCGACTTCCCCGACCCCGAGGGGCCCATCACCGCGGTGAACGTGCCGGCCGCGAAGGTGACGTCCACGCCTCGCAGCGCATGGACCGCGTCGCGGCCACGTCCGTGGGTGCGGTGCAGGTTCTCGGCTCGGATTCTCAGACCGGATTCCACGGTGGGCGGGACAGTAGCGTAAGTACTCAGTGACATGTTTCGATTCTGGGCCGCACGGACTGTGCGCGACACCGTGCTAGCTCCCGTCTTCAGGGTTCGGATATCCGCCCCCTGGCGGCCCGCTACGCCCTGACCTCCCGCAGGTACGCGACGACGGCCTTGACGCGGCGGTTGTCGGCGTCGGTCGAGGGCAGGTCGAACTTTCCGAACACGGACGCCGCGTGCTTCTCCACCGCCCGTTCGGAAATGACGAGCAGTCCGGCGATGGAGCGGTTCGAGTGGCCTTGGGCCATCAGGTCCAGGACCTCTCGCTCCCTGGCGGTCAGCCGCTCGAGGCGGCGCGTGCCGCTGTTCAGCATGCGGCTGACGATCTCCGGATCGAGGGCGACGCCGCCGGCGGCGACCCTTTGCAGGGCTTCGACGAAGTCGGCGGTGGCGGCGACGCGCTCCTTGAGCAGGTAACCGATGCCGGACGCCTCGCCGGCCAGCAGGCGGGCCGCCCAGGACGGCTCGGCGTGCTGGGAGAAGACGAGGACGCCCACGTCCGGGTGAAGGGCACGGAGTTGGACAGCGGCACGGATGCCCTCGTCGGTATGGGTCGGCGGCATGCGGATGTCGACCACGGCGACGTCGGGGGTGTACTCGGTCACGGCGGCGAGCAGTTCATCCGCGTCGCCCGCGGTGGCGAGGACCTCACAGCCACGGGCGGTCAGCAGCTCCACCATGCCTTCACGGAGAATCACCGAGTCCTCGGCGATGACCACTCGCACGGCACGCTCCCCCTGGTCGCCGTAGATCGGGACTTCATTCAACCAGCACGTAGTTGTCGTCCGGGCGCCGGGTCCCCGAGCGGCGCAGGCAACACGCCGCCTCCGGGCTGGGCGACAGTGCCTTGACAGGCCCTCGGCGCCACCGCAGGGGGTCTCCGGCTTTGCCCCCCCGAGCGTAAGCGCTGTTCCCCGCACGTCCTGGTTATGCGTCCTTGCGGGCAGTCGCGTGTCCGTTTC